>CAYNXW010000006.1:0-24647 GCA_964401265.1 uncultured Pirellulales bacterium
CCCGATACCGTTTTGACTTGACTAGACTGAAGCGCCGCTTTTTGATATAATAGTAGCGCCATGCTACACGCCTTATTGCCTTCGCTGCTTGGGCATGGGAAACCGCCAAGCCACTAGCCGAAGGAGAATGCACTACCTGCCGCGTAGGAACTGGGAGTTACCCGCTTGACCAAGGCTCCGTTGCCCGTGAACCGGCAGCACGCTTGAGGAGCGAGCACGGCGTTTGGATCAGGCCCGACGAGCCGACGCCGCCTGCCAAAAGAAGCCGCTGAAGAAACAAGACCCGTCAACTGGCCGGGTTTGTCACAACCAGACAACATAAAGGTGCAAGACCATGGCAAAGACAGCCAAAATCGCCTGGGGGATCGACGTGGGCAACTATATGCTCAAGGCGGTGAAAATCGCCAAGAACGGCGACGAGGTGGAGCTTCTGGATTTTGCGGTCATTCAGCACCACAAAATCCTCTCGCAGCCCGACCTGAGCCCGGAAGACCGCAGCAAGCTGGTGCGCAAGGCGTTGACCGACTTCCTCGCCGAACACGACGTCAAAGGCACCGCCGTAGTGGCCTCGGTGCCCGGCCAGAGCAGTTTCGCCCGTTTTATCAAGCTGCCTCCCGTCGAGAACAAGCGTATCCCGGAAATCGTTCGCTTCGAGGCCATGCAGCAGATTCCCTTCGACATCAACGACGTCGAGTGGGACTGGCAGGCGGTCCAGGGCCCCAGTTCGCCCGATGTAGAGGTAGGGATCTTCGCGATCAAGCGTGACCTGGTCAAGGGGGCGTTGGAGCCTTTCGGCCAAGCCGGCTGCCCGGTGCACGCCGTTCAGATGGCGCCGATGGCCTTGTACAACTTTCTGCACTTCGATCGGCTCGGGGGCCAGGACAAGCCCGCCAGCGAAGCCACCGTGCTTCTCGACATTGGTGCGGAAAACACGGACCTGGTCATCGCGGACGGGCGGCGTGTCTGGCAGCGAAGCATCCCCATCGGGGGCAATCAGTTCACCGCCGCCATCCAGAAGGCCTTCAAGCTGAGCTTTACCAAGGCCGAAGCCATCAAGGGCACCGCTAACACGAGCAAGTACGCGCGTCAGATCTTCCAGGCGATGCGTTCGGTCTTTGCCGACCTTGCCGCGGAGATCCAGCGTTCGCTGGGCTTCTACAGTTCGGGCAATCGCGACGTGCAGTTTCGCCGTGTGGTCGCGTTGGGCAACGCGATGAAGCTTCCGGGGCTGATCAAGTTTCTCCAGCAAAGCCTCTCGCTGCCGGTTAAACGGCTCGACACGTTCGAGGCGATGCGCCCCGGCCCTGACGTCCCTGCCGCCCAGTTGGCAGAAAACCTGCCCACGCTGGCGCTGGCGTACGGTCTGGCCTTGCAGGGTGTCGGCCTGGGTTCTATCAGCACCAACCTGCTGCCGCGCGAGGTGGCCCGGCAGTCCCAATGGCAGCGGAAGCGTCGCTGGTTTGCCGCCGCGGCGAGTATTGTCGTCGCCGCTTCGCTGATCTTTACCCTCCATGCCTTCTCACGCAAACTGAATCTCAACGCCGAAGCCACCCGAGACAACCTCAGTGAAATCAAGAGCACCAGCGCGAGAGTGTCCAAGGGCTCTCAAGACAAATCGCGTTACGAGAGCGCGGTAAAGAAGACATTGACGGAGATTAACAAACGTGCTGCGTTTTACCAGGGCCGCAATTTGCCTGCCGAGGTCATACACGCCATCCGTTTGTGTCTGCCCAACGCGCAAAACAACCCCGATCCGCGTCAGCAAGGCGTCTATCTGGCCTTTGCCAAGGGCGACGTCACCCAATTGAAGGAAGTGCCGCGTCCCGAGCGTGAGCAGGTCTTCATCAGTAAGATTCAGGTAGTCTACACGGACGACCTTTCTCAACCTTTCAAGTCGTTGCTGATCGACGATAGCGGCAGCACCCAAAGTCGCACGAGTAGCGCTCGACCAACGGGTATGGGCACAATGCCTGGAGGCACGGGTATGCCACCGGGCATGGGAATGCCGCCAGGGATGGGTATGCCGCCGGGAATGGGCATGCCGCCGGGAATGGGGATGCCGCAAAGGGGCGGGCGTGGTTCTGGAGCCGGAGGTGGTGGTTCCAACCCATCCAGGTCCGGCAAGAAATCCTCTGGCGGTTTCGGCAGCAAGTCTGGTGACGGCGAGGCGCCTGGTGGTTTCGTCGTGCTTATCGAAGGGACGACGCCCCATAAGGACGGCGCCAAGTTCCTTCAGACGCCGATGGCCGGTCTCGACCGCCAGCAATGGGGCTTTGCCAACTGGCTCCGTCACCTGGGCAAGACGGATGAAGAGATCGAGAGCGGCAAGCCAAGCGAAACCACAAGGCGTGTTGGGGCCGACCCCAACGCACCGGCTACTCCGGTGGACAGCCCGGACACTGAGCAAGAGGCCTCGCCCGCGGCTGACGCAGCCACCAACGCCATAGCCAAGCTGCCCTTTGAGACCTACATTCCCGCCGAAGACGGGCTCGGCACCAAAGAGTATTTCGATTTCGAATCTGGTCCGCTTTCGAGCGATCCGCCGCAAGGCTCGGCGGAACCACCCGAGCTTGCCTGTCTGGGCGTGCTCCAGGTAGAAGAAGAACCCGCCAAGGACCGCCCCGGGCTTGATGCTGCTGCGGGTGGAAGAGGCTTCGCGTCTGCCCGAGGCGGGGGTTTTCAGTCGAAGCTGCAGGTCTATCTCGACCCGCTGACCATGGAACCCATCAGCCAAACCTATAAGAAAGACGCCGACGGCAATGTTCTGCGTGATGCCAGCAACGTTGAGTTGCGTCAGGACAACGACAGCTGGTTCCGGGTAAAATTGAAGATCGAGGTGCCCTCGTTGGTGAAGGATGGCCAGGAGAAGTCCACCGGGTCCAAGCGTAAATCGTTTGGCGTTGGCTCGAAGAAGTCAGCGTGGTAAGGCCGGCTGAGGCGGCGTATGTGACGATCAGGACGCACGACAGACGCAAGTCAGGATAGAATAAGATGAATATCACAGGTTTTATCAAGAAGCGGATTTTTCTTATCGGATGCGTGGGGCTGACGCTGGCCGGGCTGGGGATCTTCGCGGCCGGAATGCTTATCGCCTCGAGCAACGCCCAGAGTCTCAACGAGCTTGAGCAGACCTGCAGCGCCATTGGCGGACTCAAGAGAAAGCTGGTGCACGAGAACGAACTCGAGCAATTGAAGCAGAACGCGGAGCTTGCCGAAGCGGACCTTGCCAAAGTCCTTGCCTTGGTGCAAGACACCTCCAAGCGTCCCCTGCTCTCGCAGGATGTGTTTCCCCGTCCCAAGGACGCGTATTCGGCGGGTTACCTTTACAAGAAGTTTGCGGAGAATTACACCAACTTTGTGGACCAGTTGCGTCTTTCGATGGGCGCAGGCGAAAGGCCCACCGAGGCCGAGCGTGATGCCGCCATCGAGCAACTGGTCAAGAGCGCCGCAGGGGGTGCCGGCAGGAGCACAACGTGGAATACCACGAACCTCTTTGACAAGGGGGGGGCGTACGGACGGCGTTTGTCGTCAGAACAGCGCCAGATGCGTAAGCTCATCGAGGAACTCCGCCGCCACAAGGCCGAAAACATGAAGGTCTATGCCCCTGCCGACGCGTTTTGCTGCTACACCTACTGGCGGGGTCAGCCCGAGCTGGAGATGGAGGCCATGATCAAAGAGTCGTGGCTTACTCAGCTGGCCACGTGGATTCAGGAAGACGTCGCCCAGGCCATCACCCAGATGAACGCTGAATCAGGCAACGTGTTGACGTCACCTGTTAAGCGACTGGTGGCGGTGCGATTTGCGGGTGAATCGCCCACCGGCCAGGCAACCCGAGTGGTGGGCAAGAGCGCGAGCCCCTCTCGGCTAGCCGCAGACCAAGGTGAAGGCAGCGAGGCGTTGCCGGCATACTACGACGAAGCGGCTGCGGAAAGCGAATACACCAAAGCCTATACGGGCCGACTGAGCGACGAGCTGATCGACGTTGTTCACTTTGACGTTATTGTCGTCATGGAAGACTCACGCATCAGCGATTTCATCAACGCCCTGCAAGGGCCCAAGGTTACCGGCGCAGGCAATTACCTGCGGGCGCAAATCACCGTGCTGGGCCTGACTGCCCAGGCGGTTGATCTCGACTCACACGCAAAGGACGGCTACTACTATGGCTCAGGAGCCCTCAAGCGCGTCGTTCTGCCGTGCGAGTATTTCTTCTTCAAGAAAGGCTACGAGCCTTACAAACCCTCGCTCTTCAGCGAGGACGAGACAACCGGCGGGAGCGGTTCGAAGAAAAAAGGTTCCGGCTTCGGCACGTATTAGTCCAGGCCCTCCAGAGCCGCCTGGACCTAACCGCCGTAGGGACTATGCATTGCCTCTGGCAGTACTTGCCAGGCCATGGAAAGGATATCGCAGCGATGGCTAAGAAGCAGCACATGAATGTATTCGAGGCCCACTTGGAGAAGATCGTCATCGTCTTGGCGTTGGCGTTCGCCGGGTGGGTCTTGCATCGGGCATTTTTCACCACCGAGGCTTCGGCGCCGCCTTCCAAGCTGACCCAGGACGCGGTGACCACCGCACGAAACCTGGACCAGCAGCGTAAGAAGCCCTCGTCGGCGTTGCCTGAGCCTTACACTGCGCGGGCTGATAAGCTCATCAACGTGCCCCCCATCGCGGTTAGCACGCTCGACCGCTTTCCGCTCTCGCCGATGGCGCGCGAGCAGGCGGTGCGTATCGATGTCGAGCAGACCATCGTCCTGCCCAAGATGCTTGCCCTCAAGGATTTAGCCGTCGATGTCTATCGGGAGCGTGTGGAAATCACCCAAGGGCGAGACCAGCACGTGGCGGACCTGGATTTCGTCACGGTCGAAGCACAGTTTCCCATGTTGGAACTGGCCGAGGAGTTTGCCGCAGCCTTTGATGACGACAATCTCAAGCAGAAACCCAAAGCGGTCCAACCGGTCGTTGCGATGATTGAGCTGCAGCGACAGCAGTTGCGTCCGGACGGCAGTTGGACCGATTGGCATAGTGTCAGTGGCGGCGAAAACCCCACCGTTGATTCGCTCGAGGTCAAATCGCAGCGCTACTCCGACTACACCGACGCGGAATTCGAAGTGCTCATCGAACAGCATAGTGTAGACAAGGTGCAATGGGCCGCTGTGCAGCCGCCCACCCCTTACCCGCTGGCACGCACCCAGACCAAGTGGCTGCCTCCTTCCGAAAGGGCCGAGCAGAAACGGCTCGCCTCCACACGAGAGCGACCGGAACGAGGCGACCGTCGACAACGCCCTGGGCGCGGACGTGGGGACGGACCAGCGACGGACAGACGTGAGCGACCATCCAGAGGCCGTCCTCAAGGCCGCGGTGGCCCGACAAGTGCTGGTGCGATGGGAGAAATGGGGCGCATGGGTCCTATGCCTCAAATGCCCGGTGGTATGCCGCCAATGCCCGGAATGGGTGAAATGGGTAGAGGGGGCATGCCGGGTATGCCAGGAATGCCTCGTATGCCTGGCGACATGACGGGAATGCGTGGCGGCACATCGGCCCAGCCCACCTGGCCTCTCCTGGACGAGGAAGCCCTGCAGGTCTGGGCCCACGACGCCACCGCTCAACCGGGTCAGGTCTATCGCTACCGCGTCCGGGTGGGTTTCTTCAATCCTATCGCGGGGCGAGATTGGTTTACCGAAAAGGAAAAAGACCTGCAAGACCAGATTATCCTGTGGTCGCCGTTTGCGCAGCCGGACAAAGTCGCCAAGGTGCCGCCTCGTACGCTCTTTTTCCTCAAGCCCACGCGGGACCCGGATATCCGCCTGGTCCAGGCGGACGTTTTTCATTTCCAGAATGGGCTTTGGCACAACGAGCAGTTTCTCGTGCGGCCCGGCTCGCCCATTGGGCAGTTGCAGGAAGCGCAAACGCCCACGGGTACCCGAACGGCCCTGGGCCCGGCCACCGGGGAGCCGGAATTCATTGATTTTCGCACGGGGGCGACCCTCCTTGACGTAATACCCGAGAGCACCCACTGGGTCGGCTTGGGCGGCACACTCCGCAGCGTAGTCACCACGGACATTCTCTACAGGGATACGAGCGGGCAGATACAACGGCGTGGCCTCGATAAGCCGACATGGCCCGAAGAGATGCGTAAGCAGCACAGCAAGGTTGTCAACGCCATCAAGCAGCAGAACCAGCAGCGGCGGGGCGGCGGCCGTCGCCCACGTGGTGCCATGCGCGGTGGACGCGGCGGCGAGGCCATGGGCGCCATGGGTGCTATGGGTGCTATGGGCCCAACCATGCGTTAACAGCACACCTTGCCCGGGTGGTGGGCGGCTCCAGAAAGACCCTGGGCGCAATATCGGCCTACCAAAGTCGGCCCGACGCGCGGCGGCCCTTTCGCCGGCTTTACCAGCTGGAAGGCCTGAAAGGGTCGATATTCGAGGGGTCGAGCAGTATGGCGTCTGCCAGTCGATACAGGCCATCACCGTCGCGGACGAACTCGAGACGCCATTCGGTCGTAACGGGAAATTCCTCGCCGTAGACACCCTGCGAATCGAGTATGGCCCTGACGCGCAGGCGCACGGAGCCGCCAGCGTCCTCGGGCTCTTCCACGTTCAAGCGAACGACGTTAATGGCTTTGACGAACGGCCTTTGCAGCAGGCCGTTAATGACCGCCCCCACGGCGGCCTTGTCCAGACGGTTTCTAAATCGAGCGTCAGGGCTGACGCGCTCCATCACCGCAGGAGCGTCCTCTCTTTCCACCGCGTCCAGTAGCTCATGGGTGACGCTGACAAGCCCTTCCCGGTTGGTTTGCACAAGGTAATCGAGAGCCAGCACCAGCGCTACCAAACCTGGCCCAATCAGAAGCATGAGCTTCCTGCGCCGCTGGGGCACGAATACCGAAGCCACCAGCAGCAGCATTTCGAGAATGACAGCAATCACAATGAGCAATGTAGGGTCGTCGAAAATGTGATAAGCCACAGCGTTAAGTCCTTTTCATGGCGTCAGTTAAGATGGAACAGCTCGAACATAATATTTCAAGTGATGGTGGAGTAAGGACCGATAATGTTATAAGGAGTCTCGGTGCGTCTGCAATGCACGTACCGTGTAGTCTTTCCTATACGGCAAGACCCTCTTGGCAGCAACAGAAAAGCGGAGCAACGGCTGATGACGGAGCGGGAAATGGAGGTGCAACCAGCGGCGGACCAAGCAGCGATCCACTCAGGACGCCAGGCTCAGGCCGACGATATCTATGTGGCTAACCTGCGGGCGTTATGGCAGCACTGGCCGGCGCTGGCTCAGCAGGTCGAGCTGGTCGATGAGTTGGAGATGCTCGCCTGTGAACCGGCCCGATCGGGGGTTGCCACCTGTAAGGCCTTGGGTGCTCAGGGTGAGGGCGTTTATCTGCACAGCCGCTACGATCCCGAGAAGGAGGCGTCTCGCTGGGCGGCGGGTGCTCGGGCCCAGGCAGCCAAGCTCGAGGACCGCGAAGCCGGGCGGATTCCCATGTGCTACATCGTGGACGGGTTCGGCTTGGGCTATCACGTCCGCGCCCTTTACGACCAGTTGGCCGGCGATGCCTTTGTCGTCGTCAGCGAGCCGGATGTGGCGTTGCTGCGAACGGCCCTGGAGCTGGCCGATTTCTCGGAGATGTTCACCAGCGGCAGACTCGTGGTGATCACCCGTTGCGAACGCAACGAAATATTCGACAAGCTCAAGGCCCACGGACACCGCATGATGATGGGGACGGTCTTCACCCAACCGCTCCAGCGGCTCAACGGGCAATTCCACCAGACGGTCCACCGGCTCGTCACCGAGTACGCCGCGTTTCTACGCTCGACGCTGCTGACAGCCTTGGGCAACAGCATCCGCACCTGCAAGAACCTCTTGGCCAACCTGCCCACGTACGTTTCTACCCCTTCGATCGGCGTGCTGCGTTCGCGATTTGCCGGGTGTCCGGCGGTAGTAGTTTCGGCCGGTCCTTCGTTGCGGCGTAATATTGAAATCCTCAAACAGATTCGCGATCAGGTGGTCGTCATTGCGGTCCAGACGACGCTCAAGCCCCTTCTGGCCGAGGGCATCCGGCCCGATTACGTCACCAGTCTCGATTATCACGAGGTCAGCCAGGGGTTTTTCGCGGGGCTCGACGCGGCCGATCTGGAAGGCGTCGAGCTGGTCGCTGAGCCCAAGGCGCATCCCGCCGTGATCGACTATTTTCGCCAACGAGGCACCGTCATGCTCCTGGGCAACGATTTCGCCCGTCTGGTGCTCCGCGGCGGCGACCAATTCGCCCACGATGACCTGCCCGCGGGCTCGACGGTGGCCCACGTCGCCTTTTACCTGGCCCAGTATCTCGGCGCGGACCCCATCATCTTCGTGGGCCAGGACCTGGCCTTTACCGACAACGTCTATTACAGCCCCGGGACGAGGCTGCACCAGATATGGCGGGGCGAGCTGAACCGCTTCAATACGGTCGAGATGAAGGAATGGGAGCGTATCGTGCGTTCACGCGGCACGCTGCGCCAGGTGAACGACCAGCACGGCCAACAGATTTACACCGACGAGCAGATGTTCACCTACCTGCAGCAGTTCGAGAAGGATTTCGCAGCGTGTGGAGCAACGGTGATCGACGCCACTGAAGGGGGCGCCTTGAAACAAGCGTGCCAGAGCATGTCACTCGCCGAAGCAGCCCGGCGATACTGCAAAGCCCCCATCGCACGAGAGCGTTTTGCCTATCGCCGAAGCCTTGAACACTCCGCACCGGACAAACAGGATGCCGCACGCACCCTCGTCGGCCAGCGGATGGAAGAGGTCGACTCCCTGCTGGAGATCGGCCGGGAAACACTCACGATCGTGCAGGACATGCTCGAGTTGATTGAGGACCAGCATGCGCTCAACCGCAAAATGGTGCGGCTGGATGAACTACGCACCATGGTCCGCCGACGGCAGGACATTTACGAGATGGTCTCCTACGTCTCGCAAGCAGCCGAGATGTTCCGCTACCGGCAGGACCGGACCATCGAGGTCGACCAGGTCGAGGGCAAGGAGCGACAGCGGCGGCAGTTGATGCGTGATATCGCCTATGTTTCTGAAATCAACAAAGGGTGCGAGCGGCTCAAGAAGATGTTGCAGGATTGCCTTGATCGTTTTGACAAGGCACACTGAGGATATACACATGCGGACAAACACGGTTGACATTTCTACGCAGGAAGACGACGGAGCACAACGCCCATGAATGAGCATAAGAATGGAGCGTTGGTATGGGTCGACCTGGAGCGGGCATCGCTGGGGCTGCGCTCGCGGTCAAGTGACCTGCTGGCGGGGGAGGCCGTATTGCGTCGGACAGTGCGACGTCTGGAGCGGGCGCAGGCATTGGAAGCGATTCTGGTCTGTTGCCCGGCCAGCCAGACTGCCGCGGTGGGACAGCTATTGGACGGAACGCGGGCAGAGGTCGCAGGTTTGGGGCAAACAGTGCCGCTGAGTTCCTATGTGCGGCGACGTAAATGGTCGCTGGCGAGCTGGCGTGGGGGTATTCATGACGCAACCGTGTTTGACGAACAGGTTATCACAACCGAAATGGTGCAGCTCGCAGCCGAACACGGCCTGACCACGGTCGTGCAGGTTCCAGCCGAGGCGGTCCTGATTGACCCGGCGTTAATCGAGGCCATGCTGGCCCAGCACCATGAGCACGAAAACATGTTTCGCTTCACGTTTTCGCAGGCGCCGCCGGGGTTGGGCCCCTGCGTCTATCGGCTCGACATGCTGGCCGAGGCCGCGGCGAAGTCGGCGCATATTGGGGACGTGCTCGCATATGATCCGGCAACCCCTCACGCGGATTACATCATCAACGAGTCCAACTATCAGCTCGATATGGACGTCATCACGGCGGAGGGGCGCTGCCTGGCAGATACGACACGCAGTTTTGGGGCTTTGGAGCAGGCCCTGCAAGGTGTCAACGGCCAGTGGCTCGACTGGACAGCGGCTGAGGCGGTGCGTCAGCTGGGCTTACACCAGGACACGACGGATGTTTTTTGCCGTGAATTGGAGGTGGAGATTACGACGCACCCAAGCGTGCGGATTCAGGGCTACCCCCATCGCTGGGAGCAGGGTCGACCCGAACGGGCAGCGATGCATCTGGCGTTGTTCGAGAAGATCATGCGGGACTGCTCAGCGTACGACGACGTATGTGTGACGATCGGCGGCTTCGGCGAACCCTTGGCCCATCCGGACTTGGCAGGGATGGTGCATGCTGCCAAGGCGGCGGGTATTTTCGGCATCCATGTGGAAACCGACGGGCGGGGTTTGGCCGGCAAGGCAGCTGATGCTCTGCTAAGCGGTGACGTGGACGTCGTGAGTGTCCATCTGGACGCTGATAGTGCAGCACTCTACGAGCAGGTCAAGGGTCAGAGCGGTTTTGAGCAGGTTGTCGAGCAGGCCGAGGCATTCATTGATGCCGCCGGACCGGACGGACCGGTCGTTCTGCCGCACCTGGTCAAGACGCGTGCGACGATGGCTGAGATGGAGACATTCTACGACCGCTGGCTCAGCCGTTGCGAGGCGGCGGTGATGGTGGGGTACAACGACTTCTCTGGTCAGATCGAGGACAAGGCGGTCATGGACATGCAGCCGCCGCGACGAACAGTCTGCCGACGGCTCAATCGCTGCATGACGATCCTGGCTGACGGGCAGGTGGTGATGTGCGGGCAGGATTTTGCTGCCAAGAACGTGGTGGGCAACGTGAAGGAGCAGAGTGTCTCCGAAATATGGCAGGGCCCGACGCTCTCAGCATTGCGGCAGGCGCAGCGTGAAGGCGATTTTACAGTCAATCAGTTATGCGACAAGTGCAAGGAGTGGCATCGTTGAGTAAGGTGTTGGCAATCGTGGCGGCGCGGGCGGGCAGCAAGGGCGTGCCGAGCAAGAACGTGCGTGAGCTTCAGGGCAAGCCGGTGGTGGCGTACTCGCTGGAGGCGGCGTTGGCGGCCAAGCGTGTGGATCGTGTGGCGGTCAGTACCGACGATGCGCGGGCCATGGCGGTCGCCCAAGCGTACGACGTAGGGGTAGCCGAGCGTCCCGCCGAGCTGGCCAGCGACACTGCCAGAATCGACGAGGCGCTGCGTCACTGTTGCGCGGCTCTGCAGGCCCAGGACGGCTACGTGCCGGACGTCGTGGTCATGCTTTACGCCAACGTGCCGGTGCGGTCCGAGGGCATTATCGACCGGGCCGTCGAGCATCTGCTGACGACAGGGGCCGATTCGGTCCAGACGCTGACGAATGTAGGCAAATATCATCCGTATTGGCTTTATCAGATGAACGGCGACCGGATCAGCAAGTACATCGACAACGAGGTGTATCGCCGGCAGGAGTTGCCCCCCGTCTACGCCATCGACTCGGCGGTGGGGGCGATGCGTTACGAGGTGCTCCGAGCAGCGGCGGGCAGCGACAATCCGCACGCCATGTGGGGCACGGACCGGCGGGGGATCGCCCAGGAGGCCCACGAAACGGTGGATATTGACCATCTGCGAGATTTCTTCCTGGCCGAGGCTACCTTGCGACAGCGAGCAAATGAAGAGGCAGTGCAGCTCACGCACACGGAAGGGCAATGGCATGGCTAAGCAGCAATGCGACGTAGCGTTGATCTTTCCGCCGGTGCGGGTGTGGGATCATCCGCGGAATTTTCCGACGGGACTGGGGCTGCTCGCGGCGAGGCTGCGCCAGGCGGGCTACACCGTGGCGGTGATCGACGCCAACGGTCAAAGGCTCAGCGACGAAGCGGTGGCAAGGCGTGTCCGGCGTTTGCGGCCGGCAGTAGTGGGCATCGGCGGGTTGATTACCACCTACGGCTGGGTCAAGCGGCTCACGCGGCAGCTGAAGCAGTACCGACCGGAGCTGCCCATCATGCTGGGCGGCTCGGTGGGCTCAAGCATCGTCGAGACGGCGCTAAAGCGGCTGGCGGTGGACGTGGTCGCACTCGGTGAGGCGGACGACACGGTGCTGGAGTTGGCGGCGGCACTGCTCGAAGGCCGATCGCTTGAGCAGGTGGCGGGTCTGGCGTACCTGCGCGACGGCCAGGTCGTGCAAACAGCCCCCCGGCCGTTGATCGAGGATATCAGCACGCTGGCGTTTCCGGCCTGGGACCTGTTTCCGATGGAGGTGTACCTGGCCAACCCGGTGGTGGGCGTGGGCCGTGACATAGATATCATCAGCTCGCGAGGCTGCCCCTTCGGCTGCAAGTACTGCTACAAGGTGTTCGGGCGGCAGTTCCGCGGGCGTAGCGCCGAGCACGTCGTAGGCGAGATGGAGGCCCTTAAGACGAATTACGACGTCGATTTTATCAGCTTTCAGGACGATTGCTTCGTTATCGACAAGGAGCGGGTATATGCCATTTGTGACCTGATCGACAAGAGCAGCGTGCTGCAAGACATACGCTGGAGCTGCAACGGGCGGGTCAGCGTCTGCGACCTGGAGTTGGTGCGGCGTATGCGGGCCAGCGGGTGCATATCCGTCGCCTACGGGATTGAAAGCGGCTCGCAGCACATTTTGCGGGCGATGAACAAGCAGGCGAATCTGGAGCAGATGAAGGAAGTCATTCGCATCGGCCGACAGGCGGGCGTACGGACGCCGCTGGCGTTTATGATAGGCTATCCTGGCGAGACTCGTGAGACCGTGATGGAAACGGTGGCGTTCTGTCAGGACATGAACATCCCGCTCAAGGGCATGACGTTTGTGTGTCCCTACCCGGGTACGCCATTGTACGCGGAGCTGCGTGGGCAAGGCAAGCTGCAGGGGGATGAGGAAGATCTGGTCTTGCAGATGGGCGACGCGGTGGATTTCACCGTAAATCTGACCGAGATGAACGACGGCGAGTTGATGGCCTTGCGAGCCGAGGCGATTGCCATGGCCCAGGCAAGCTATCAGCCGCCCAGCCCGGAACAGACGCAACAGCAGGAACGGGCGTTGTACGGCGAGGCGCTGTATCGCAAGGCCCAGGAGCAGATGCGTGACCCGCGTATGCAGGCGCACCGCAAGCGTCACGGCTTTAATGAGGGCCAGGAGGAACTGCCCGAGGGGGCAACAGATATCGGCGACGGTGGCAGCAAGTCTGATGAGCAGTGTTTTCCGGGTTGGGTCACCGGCAGGGGCGAGCCTTACGTCATTGCCGAGGCCGGCGTGAACCATAACGGCCGGCTGGCGTTGGCGCTCGAGCTGGTGGACGCAGCAGCGCAGGCCGGGGCTGACGCGGTGAAGTTCCAGGCCTTCCGTGCCGAAGAGCTGGTCACGCCCGATGCTGCCAAGGCGGCCTACCAGCAGGATTGTGGGCCCGACGACGAGACCCAGTATGACATGCTCAAGAGGCTGGAGCTGACGGTCAACGATTTCAGGGTGTTGCAGCAGCGTTGCCGCGAGTGTGGGTTGGATTTTCTGGTGACGCCTTTTTCGCCGGGGTGGGTGGACTCGCTGATGGAGCTGGGGGTAAGCGCATTGAAGCTGGGCTCGGGCAGCTTGGGGGCATTGGCGTTGTTGCGTGCGGTGGGCGGGACACGTCGGCCGGTGCTGCTCTCGACGGGCATGGCTGATCTGGCGGAAGTGGACGAGGCCCTGAGCGTGTTGCGTCAGGCCGGGGCCGACCGCCTCGCTGTGATGCACTGCGTAAGCCTCTACCCGGCCAAATTAGAACAGGTGAATCTGCGGGCGATGCAGACGCTGGCAAGCCATACGGGATTGCGCGTCGGGTTTTCCGATCACACCCGCGAGGTGGTGACGGGGGCCTTGGCCGTGGCCGCCGGCGCAAGCATCCTGGAAAAACACCTGACCCTGGACCGAACGATGGAAGGCCCCGACCATCGCGCCAGCCTGGAGCCGACCGCAATGCGGCGATACGTGCGTCTGGCGTGCCAGGCGCATTCGGCCATGGGGCAGAGCCACAAGCAGCCCCTGCCTGAAGAACGCGCGATTCGCGAGGTCGCCTGGGTGAGTCTGGCGGCAAAGCAGCCGATCCCAACGAACGCTCTCATAGCGGCCGGCATGCTCACCGAGAAGCGACCGGGGACGGGCATCGCGCCGCGAGAACTGGATAAAGTGGCAGGCCAACGGGCAGCACGCAATATTGCCGCCGGCGAGCTGCTCACATGGGACATGCTTCGCCCGCAGGAGCAAACGAGCCAGACGCCGTTGTCGGGTGTGCCTTGATCACGAGGCCGGAGCGTTGTTGAGCCATTCGAGTAGATCAGCGTAATAATAGGGCACTCTCAACTGCTGGTGCAACCGCCTTAGCGTGTCGAGCGTTTGCTCGGACGTTTCAGCCTGAAACGCCTGGTCCAGCCCGGTGCAGTAGAAGATGCGACAGCCCGTAGGCCGACCGTCCCGCGCCGTGCAGCCGGTGCGACCAAGATAAGGACAGGCGCCCTTCTTCGGCCGCAGCAACCGCCTTGTCGCCCCATCCACACCGGATTCCTTGAGCGACGTGACGAAGTGAAGCATTTCCAGCGTCGTCACGTAGAGTCGATGGTCGAACTCTTGAAAATTGCAGCACGAGCCGCAGTTGCGACAGCTGGGCGACGCCGCAGCCAGCCGATTGTCCAGGTTTGCGTAAAGCCCCCCCAGTGCATCAAGACAACTCTGGTCCTCACGGTGCTCGCTGATCCACTGCCACGCGACGTTTGAAGCGGTCTGTCTTGGCGCCGGCCCATCAAGTCGACCTTGCCGAATGGCGTCAATCTGCTCCGCGTTGAACCACTGCCCCTGATTCATACCCGGACACGTCTGGGCTGCACGTTCCCACGTACGGGCGCTGCTGAGATTTTCAGGCCAGAAGGGCCACGTCCGGCACTGAAGCGGCCGGGCCTGATAGATGTCACACCCCACGCACCCCTGCGACGACCGCGTCAGGAAGATGCAGTCGTTGCTGGGACGTTTTTCGACGATGGTGTAGCGAACGCCCACACGCGCAGTATAGCGACGCCGGAACTGCTCCGCCGTAAGGCCCAGCACGTCCGCGGCGCGAGCCATTTCGTCTTTGGTAATCCAGATATAGCCCTCTTCGGGCCCGGCGCAGCACCGGCCACACTGTTGGCAGCTAAAGGCCAATCCCGCCTCATACCAAGGGACACACTTCGCACGGGTATTCGCTGTTGACTTCGGTTCGGGTTCGGACATAGCTTCCATCAGGGTAGGGCAAACGCCACGTTAAGTTGTTCCTGGGCACGTTGCGCAAGGTAGGTGTTAGGTTCAAGGGCGATGACCTTCTGCAACCATTCGATGCCCGCCGTGCGGAGTGAATCGCGGTCGCCCTGGTGTTCGCTACGGCGGTACTTTTCGATAAGCAGTTGTGCCAGTTCGAACATGGCCTCGACACCGGCGTCCCGATCATGATAGCGTTGTGCTAGATCCGCCAGTCGCCCCTGACGGACATCCGGATCATTGACCAGCAGCGCCTGGGCCAGTTCAATATTGTCGATAAGCGGGTCGGCCTTGGGCGCATTGAGCAGCAGTTCCTGGAGCCGATCGGCATAATCAAGCTGGTGCGGGTCCAGGCTGACCAGATCGGCCAGCCGCTCGCGATGCGGCCGCAGCGCGCCGTGATTTTCCGGCCCGATCAGGCGGCGCAGTCGAGCGATGCGGTGGCGAAGATTCAGCACATCGCTTTCGTTCAACGGCGCGGGCGGTTTGGAGAACACGTCGTGAAACCAGCCCACCTCGCGCTTGCCCTGCCCCCTGCGACGGCGGTGCCTTTCCAGCAGCGCACAAGCACGCTCTTCGCCTTGGTCGAGAAGAGCGAGCGCCTCGGCAAAATGAAACTCTTCGGCAAGACTGGCCGGCTTGCGGGCAGCAACCAGCCGCGCAACACGCCATCGTGCTTCGACACTGACATCTGCATCACTAAAACGTTCCAGCAGGTCTCGCCAGTAGACTTCTGATTCCGCATTGGGCACGTCGTGGTAGAAGCGCAGCATGTCTTTGTCACGCAGCGTGGGCAAGTCCACAGCGACATCTTTGAGCAGGGCCCGGTAATACAGAGCGTCGGCCACCCGAGGATCGTGGGGGTAGCTCGCGATGAACTTGGCAATGCGTTCGTCCGCGTTATACTTGGCGTAAAAGAACTTGACCACCTCACGCAAAGCCAGCGACGCTTCACTGCCGGGCACCCCCAAACGTGTGATGAGGTACGCCTGTCGCCATTGTCGCCGAAGCTGCTCTTTCACGGTGTCCGCCTTGAGGTACGGCTCACGCTCGAGGCGCTCGGCGGTCTCTTTTTCCAGAAGCGGCACAATGCTCCGGCTCTGAAAAGCGTCAATCTGGTCCGGGCTGTAGCGGTACACGTAGGCCTGAAAATCCCGTTCCGGCATGCCGATAGTCATGTGAAAAAGTGTGACCGTGCCCGCCAGGAACAGCCCCACCAGTGGTGCAATCACCCCCGGTCGATAACGCACGAAATGACCAATCGCCAAAGTAACCGCAAAGAGGATAACCGACATAAGCAATGCAATCCCCCAGGGCGCGTAGAGCACCGCCCAGCGCAGCACATTGGATTCGTGGTTGGGCCCGCGAAAGATAATCCAATAGAGAATCTCCGGCGTCAGACAAAGCAGGGCGGCAACAAATTTCGACTTAAAACGTAGCGGTTCAAACCCCGCCGCCGCGGCACTGATGAACAAGGCCAGGGCAACGATATGATTGTGCCCCAAAAACAGCGCCGCCAGCACGAAAGGAACGGCATAGAGCAGGTTGTAAAGTTGCGCCACCAGGATCGGCACGACGCACAGCAAGGCCATAAGTAGTCCGATAACGATTACGTGGGTCGGAAAATGAAAAATGTTCAACGGCGCCAGAAGCAGCTCGCTCAACGTCTGGTCCGCGGGGTAAGGATTCCTCTGGCTGAAGTAGAGCCCGGTCTGGATGCGCAGAATATAGACGTTGAGCAGGCAATAGAGCACCAGGTTGATCAGCCAGGACATGCCGCGATGCCACGGTGCGTAGCACATGCTGGCACCGTCGGTGAAGTAGCGTTTGCGTCTGGTAGGGGCTTCGTTGGGCATTATGTGTTCTCGACGAGCCAGGCGACGACGGCCCGACCGCAGAGGTTCTTCCTCTTGAGGGCAACGAACCCCGCCTGACGAAACAGGGTTTCCAGTGTAGTGGTGGTGCCGAAGGCCTGCACGGAAGCGGACAGATAACGATAAGCGCCTTTTGCTTGTCTGGCCATGATATCGCCGATCCGTGGCAAAACAAGGGTAAAATAGGCCCGGTAGAGCCAGCCCCAGAGTCCCCTGCGCGGCAGGTCGAATTCCAAGATGACCAGGCGTCCCCCGGGCACCAGCACCCGGCGCAGCTGACGCAACGCCTCCAGAGGATCCTGCAGATTGCGAAAACCAAAGGCACAGGCGGCGCCATGGACGGAATGATCAGCCAACGGCAACTCCTGCGCGTCGGCGCATATCCACCGCACGGGCGGCCCTTTGGGCGCGTTGTGCCCGCGCCGCTCCCGCCATCGCTCGTACTTGATCTCTGCGCGCTCAAGCATGGGAGCGACAAAATCCAGTCCGATAATACCGTCAAGCCGGCTCTGCTCACACGCCAGCGCCAAGGTCAAATCACCCGTGCCGCAGCAGAGGTCCAGCACCATCTGGCCGGGCTGCGGGGCCAAGAGCCGCACGGCACGCCGACGCCAACTCCGGTCGAGATTAAAGCTCAGCACATGATTGAGCAGATCGTAGACCGGGCTCAATGCCGCGAACATCGCGTGAACACGCCGTGCCTTGTCCGGCAGACGATGCGGGTCCGCCAGCTGCTGCTCTGTCCAAAGGGTAGGGGGCTCTCTCTTCATATCGTGCCCATTATAAGCCCACAGATGCCCGCAGGCCAGCTTACTCCTGCCGCCAACGCCGCCCACCCACTTCCGCGAAAGCTATCTTTCTTGCCTTGCGCGCACCTGGCGTGAGATACTGCCGTAGTTCCGCAGAAAGACCCCACCACACCCGCCGTCCAAGTCGATCGCCGCTGTCTCTATCTAAACCAACTTTCCGCATCCACAAAAAGGATGACCGCGATATTGGTCGCCGTGACCAGATCATATGGAACCGTGCGACGCCGATAGCGCCACAACGCCAGACGCATGATGCCTTCCAGCCGATACGGTTCAAGCAAGGGCCGCCCCAGCTCCTGGCGTTTGATCTGGCGATAAGCAAACGTTATCCGCCGCAACACTGTCAGCCCCGAGAGCACCGCCAGCATCAGCAGCACCGTAGCAATGTGCCCGCAGCAGAGCCCTATGAGAACGCCCGCGATACGCTCACCTCGCTGCCAGTACCCCACCGGACAACTCGGGATAAAGTTCTCCGCACGCGCCTTGACATAACTGATGAGTTCCGCATTGACCAGAGCCACCACGGCCGCCGCCGCAAAAAGACGCCACCCATCCACCTCCGGGTGTCGCACATAGTAGAGCATGATACCGAGAAATATCGCCCCATCACTGAGCCGATCGACACACGAATCAAGACAGGCTCCCCGCTCGGTAATCTGCCCCTTGAGCCGCGCCACCGCGCCGTCCAGAATGTCAAACGCGCTGGCCAAAATCAGGACCAGCGCCGCAGCAACACCCAGCCAGCTGTGCCCGCCGCGAAGACTGCTTCCTGGCCGGTCGCCCGCCCCATAAACCAACAAGACCGCCCCGGCCAAGGTGACAACCAGGCCAAGAACGGTCAACGTGTTGGGTTTTACCCCGAACCAGATCAGCAATCGCGCAACACGCAGGCGCGCAGCAACCACGCTCCCGCCAACCAAGCGCGAGAAGACGGCACGCGGGTCAGTTGCATTGCCCTGGGTCATGCATCAATCAAAGCCGCTGCTCGGCACGGCCTAACCATCACACTCCTACTGAGCCACCGCTGGGCCCCTCCCTGTGTCGACGGGTAAGGCCCCCTCAAAACAAGGTCACTCACGCAATAGCGGCGTTGAGCTTGCGGGCCAGTTGCGATTTTCGACGCGCAGCGGTGTTCTTATGCATGACGCCCTTGGCGGCCAGCTGATCGATCTGCTTCTGAGTCTGTCGCACTTCCTGCTCCAGGCTCGCGGCCTCGCCGCCCTGCTCGATCAACGCGGTGCATTTCTTGAGCTGCGTTCGCATCGCACCCCGTCGGACGCGATTGAGCATACGTCGTCGTTCATTCTGCCGAACTCGTTTCTTCGCGGAAAGCGAATGTGCCACACAATTCTCCTTATTGAAAGTTATTCGCCGGCAACACTCATACTGAGCCGCCGGGCTGTTCCCTTAGGGCGTCAATGCGTTTTCTGACGTCCAGATAGTTAAAATCAATTTGTGCCACCTTACGGAAGCAGTTCAAAGCGTCTTCGGTCTTACCGGCCGCTTCAAACGCCCGGCCAAGATTATAACGCAATTCCTTGGCCAGTGCATTCTCGCCGCTTTCGACCAGCTCCAACGCCTGCTGGAACGTCTCGATCGCGTCGGGATACCACTTCTTGTGGAAAAAACATTGCCCGATGTAATTGAGCGACGCAATACGGTGCCGCGGGTCGCTGCGTGCTTCCTGAAAACACGGAATCGCGTCATCATAAAGCCGCCCCCGCATAAGCCGTTTGCCGTATTCAAAACGAAGCCCCAGGTCTGTCGGATAATTGGCCACACACAGCTTGTAGTGCTCCAATTCCGCCCGAAGCACCTCCCGGGCCCCCTGTTGAAGCTGCTTCTTCAAGGCCGCGTTTCCCGGATCCTTCTTCAGCTTCCGCTGCAGCTGCCGGACACGCCGGTTCGCCTGTTTGATCTTAATTGTACCGCAGCGCTGCTTGAAGCGAAAGTTCTTGGTCTGCGTGTACGCCTTTTCCAGAACCGCAATCGCCTCAGTCTCTTGCCGCGGGTCTTCACCCTGACAGAGCACATCAACCAGCTTGTTAATCTTGCCCGGAACGGTGGGAGCGGCCTCGTATTCAGCCCGCGCCTGCTCGACAATGTCCGCCGACGACTCCTCCGACCGTATAAGCAAATCCTGGGCGTGAAGACGCTCCTGCTGTTCACGATCCCGGATGCTGTCACGGAAATCGCCGTCGCTATCGTACTTGCCTTGCTGCATGGTGGCTTGCGCCGACAGGTCACGCATCGCCTCAGCCAGATCGACATCGTTGGGCTTGAGCTGGGCGGCCTGTTGACACGCCTGAAGCGCCCGGGCAAAATCGTCCAGCTGCTTGTACGCATCACGCAAAAAAACGTACGTCTGAGCCGACGGCTTGTCTTTGCGACGATTACTGTCGAAAAGTATATTGGCCATCCACAAAGACGTGTCGCGATACCCGCCTTGCAGCGACGCCTTGACCATGTCCGTCATGTGGCCGGTATTGGCCGGGTCTTTGCTCAGCAGGTACTCCGCCTTGAGCACCGCGTCTTTAGCGTTCTTGCCGGAGCCTTTTTTGAATTTCGAACTGTCGCCAAAGCCGCTCTTCTTGCCCCCGGCCGCCTGGCGGCGCAGAGCGATCTCACGCAGCGGTTTGTGCCCTTCATTGAGCGCGTCCGGCCAGAACGACAGGCCATCGAGGTAAAGCTCAACCGCATAGTCGTAGTTGAGGGTATAGGCCACCTCGGCGCCACGGCTGAAAAAACCGCGAGCCTGTTCCTTGAGTTCCTCTGGATATTCAACCTGTGTCTGTTCCGCAGCCACTGGGTATAAACGCCTCCGGCACTACTCCACGACCCACACCCAAAGCGACTGGGCCTGCGTAGGACGCCTCTAACACCGGGCAGGGACCTCCCCTTGCCCGACAAAGTATCGTACATTACCACATATGCAGGCCTTGTCAACTCAAAAAAATAGCCGACATGGACAGCCCAACCACGCTTAAAACCCTACCAAAGCTACATTTACGAACCTCGCCGGCCCGCAGACAACCATGCAAGCGCTTAAGACTAGCTCCACCCCCGCCGCGATGCTATAATCTTCCGTGACAAGGAGCCCCCCCTACCGGAGGTAACCACAAACAGCATGATAATGGAACAAAACCACTTGGACGTGAATGATTTACGAATTCGCTACTACCCCGACCCGGTACTGCGAAAGCGAGCTGATGAGATTACCAACATCACGCCTGAACTGGCCGATCTTGCTGATACCATGATCGAGTTGATGCTCAAGGCTGACGGCATCGGCCTGGCCGCCCCCCAGGTGGGCCTCTCCATACGCCTGGTCACCGTAAATCTCACCGGCAAGCCCCAAGACGCCCAGGTCCTCATCAACCCCGTGCTCAGCGACTTCCAGGGCTACCAGGAATCCCACGAGGGCTGCCTGTCACTGCCCGGCATTAGCGGAAAGGTCCGACGCCACGCCGCCTGCACCGTCCAGGCCCTCGACCTCGACGGCAATAAGTTCGTGATCGACCTCGTGGACCTGCCTGCGACCTGCCTCCAGCACGAAACCGACCATCTCAACGGCGTCTTGTTTATCGACCGGCTCAATGCCATTTCACGCCTGGCGTGCCGCAAGGGCCTCAAAGTGCTCGAAAGCACCTATCAGACCAAATAGCCCCCCCCGCCGCACCGCCCCGCCCTGCACAACCGCCGCCGCCCCCATCAGAACCGCCTGCCATGCCCCTAAGGTCGGCCTACGCGCCTCTGGTCTCATATACCCCAGACAAACCTTTCATCACTTCAACCAAGCCAGCCTTTGACACGGGGGCCCCTTGCGGCTAAAATCCCGCTCATGGCACCCAACCAGTCCCAATCGAGAGCATTCGTTACCAAGCCACGCAACCTCACGGCGGGCCTGCTCCTGGCCAGCGCAGCCTTGTGCCTTGTCGGCTGTGCCTCGCCCCAGCCCGAGCCCACACCCAACCCCTTGCGCCTCAACGTAGCGCCAGGCCCCCTCTGGTGGGTCTGTCTCGACGAGTTGAAAGCACGCGGCTTTGAGCTCGACCAGGCCAACCAACAACGCGGCCTGGTCGTCACCAAGCCCATGACCAGCAGTCAGTTTTTCGAATCATGGCGACGCGACCTCGTCAGCCCCTCTGACTCACTCGAGGCCAGTCTGCACACCATACGGCGACGCGTATCGCTCTCCTTAGAACCAGCCGATACAGGATACACCCGTCTGACCTGTCAGACATCTGTCGAGCGGCTCAGCCGACCGCTGCAACTCGTCGCCGGCCGCGTACGCCTGGGTGATCTCTTCGGCAAAACCGCCGGCCGAATGCCTCGATTGGCACCACAGGAACGCCCCCAGGACGCCCCCGTCCAATGGGTTGCCCTCGGCAGAGACGAAGCGTTGGAAAAAGATATTCTCCGCAGCGTGTCAACAACGGTCCACACCCGGCCCGTCGAAAGCGAGTTCCTCCCGCCCTGGAAACGCTGCCCCACCAGTGAAAATGACCACGTTGCACAAAAGTGATGGACCCACACGAATGGACCTCGGCATGACACTCGTAAGCCCCCTCTGGCGTCAGCCTTGAACCCCCCAAAAATACAGGCAGGAGTATGATGGAAAACTACTTTTTTGGAATGGACCTTGGCGGTACAAACGTGGTCATCGTCCTCATGGATGCGACCGGAAAAATGCTCGCCCGCCGCAGCGAACCTACCAAGGTCTCACTGGGACCCGCCTCCCTGGTAGAACGAACCGCCGACGCCTGCAAGACTCTGCTGGCTGAATGCAAAATCGAAAGGTCAAACGTCAAAGGCATCGGTATTGGCTCGCCCGGGCCCTTGTCCCGCTCCCAGGGACGACTGATCAAACTGGGCAACCTGCCTGGCTTCGATAACTTCCCCCTTCGCCCCGAGCTCTCGCGACGCCTGGCGGTGCCCGCCGTCCTCGACAACGACGCCAACGCCGCCTGTTGGGGCGAATTCTGGCAAGGCGCCGGAAAGAACGTACGCGACATGGTCATGTTCACCTTGGGCACCGGCATTGGGGGCGGCATCGTCTGTGACGGCACCCTCATCCACGGCAGTGACGATAACGGCGCAGAGCTGGGCCACCTCGTCATCCAAATGGGCGGAAGGCTCTGCACCTGTGGACAACACGGCTGTGTCGAAGCATACGCATCGGCCACCGGCACCACCGCACGCGCCCAGGAACTCCTCGACGCCGGCCGCGACTCCTCACTCGCCCAGGTCTACCAAAACGCCGGCAAACTCACCGCCAAGGACGTCTTCGATCACGCCCAGGCGGGCGACGCGCTCGCCCTCGAGGTCGTCGACGGAACTGCCCAGGCCTTGGCCTTGACCAGCGTCAATATGCGACACGTCACCGAGCCCGAATTGGTCGTACTGGCCGGCGGCATGATCAATGCCGGCGATTTCCTGCTCAACAAGGTCCGCGAATCGTTCCACAAACAGATGTGGGCCTTAAGGCATGAATCCATGGAGATCGTCTACGCCACCCTGGGCGAAAACGCCGGTGCTATCGGCGCCGCGGGCCTGGCCCTCTACGCCTTCGAACACGACCAACTCTACGACGCGGGCACGTAACCGGCCGCACCAATTTGACATACTCTAAGCGATTGACTGGAGAACCTCTATCCCGCCTGAAGGAAGGCCTGATGGACTCTAGCACCCGACTGAGTAATCAACCGACCCGTCGTGACTTTCTCAAAGCAGGCGCCGCTGCCGCTGCCGCCGTAGCGCTGCCTACCATTGTACCTTCGTCCGTCTTTGGAGCTAAGGCCCCCAGCAATCGCATCAATATGGGCTGTATCGGGCTGGGAGGCATGGGCACCGCCAACATGAGAGCTTTCCTGAACAACCCGGAGGTTCAGGTCCTCGCTGTCTGCGACCCCGTCAGAGCCAGCAACGAATACGGCCATTGGTATAGGCATGGCTGGAACGGCCCCTGGCTGGGGCGCGAATCGGGCCGCCAAATTGTCAATGATCATTATAGCAAGCAAACTCGCTCGGGCACTTACAAGGATTGTGCTTCTTTTATCGACTTCCGCGAAATCGTCAGCCGATCGGACATCGACGCCGTCACCGTAGTAACACCCGACCATTGGCATGCCGTCATCTCTATCGCCGCAGCCAATACCGGCAAGCACATTTATTGCGAAAAACCGCTCACCCTGACCATCGACGAAGGTAAAGCCATGGTCCAGGCTGTAAGACGCAACGGCGTGATTCTGCAAACCGGCAGTCATGAACGCTCAAAACCGCGTACGCGCCTGATGTGTGAACTGGTGCGTAACGGGTATATCGGCCAGCTTAAGCAGATTGAAGTACGCGTCGGCCCCAATCATCGCAAGGCCCCCGAAGGCGCGTCGCAGCCTAGCCCTGTCCCTGACTGGCTCGATTACAATATGTGGCTGGGGCCCGCTCCCTGGGCCGCCTACCACAAAGATCGATGTCTCTACAAATTCCGCTTTATTACGGACTATTCCGGCGGAAACCTCACCAACTTTGGGGCTCATAGCATTGACATGGGCCAATGGGGTAACGGCACCGACTACACCGGCCCCGTTGAAGTCGAAGATCTCGGCAGCGAATTCCCCAAAGATGGCCTGTTCGACGTGGCCACCAAAGTCCATTTCAGAGCCCGATATGCAAACGGCGTGGAAATGATTTGCAAGACCGGCCATCCCACTACCTTTGTTCGCTTCCACGGCACCGAGGGATGGATTGCCAACAACGGCCGCTGCCAACCCGGTGATCTATACCGGCGAAACATTGGCCCCCATGA
>CAYNXW010000007.1:0-24289 GCA_964401265.1 uncultured Pirellulales bacterium
GCGTTCAGGCGGATACTGCAGTCGGAGCGGGCGATGAAGGGGGTGTTGCTGGATCAGGTGCGGATTGCGGGGCTGGGGAATATTTATGCGGATGAGTCGTTGTATGGGGCGGGGATTCACCCGGCGCGGGTGGCGCGGTCTGTGACGGGTGCGGAGGCGCGGCGTTTGCGAGGGGCGATAGGGCGGGTGCTGCGGGAGGCGATCAGGCATGGGGGGACGACGTTCAGCGATTTTCGGAATGCGTATGGGGAGCGGGGGCGTTTTTTGGAGCGATTGAAGGTGTACGGGCGGGCGGGGCAGCCTTGCCGGCGGTGCGGCGGAGCGATCGAGGTGGTGCGGATCGTGGGGCGGAGT
Source organism: uncultured Pirellulales bacterium (assembly GCA_964401265.1). GTDB lineage: Bacteria > Planctomycetota > Phycisphaerae > Sedimentisphaerales > SM23-30 > CAYNXW01. The sequence goes on from CAYNXW010000007.1 coordinate 355, forward strand.
TCGCATTATTGTCCGGGGTGCCAGGCAATGGCGACGGGGTAGGGCAAGAGAAGCCGCAGATTGCGCTGATTTTTGCAGATTTGAGGTGTCGCCTGCGGCGACGTTTGATTTAACGCGGGCAAGATGCCCGCGACACGGCGACTCCCTAAGTGACGTAGGGGGCTTCAAGAACGCGGGAGAGATGGGCGTGACACGAGAATCATGGGGGGGTGTTCGTGCTACGGGAAGGGTTCGTTGCGTGGTGGGTGTGAGAGGGTATAATGGCGGAGGTTGGGGGCGTATTTGGAGGTTGGTTTGTGAGCAGGAAAGGAAGGCAGGCTATGAAGGTGTTGTTGGTGGGAAGCGGCGGTCGTGAGCATGCGTTGGCGTGGAAGCTGTCGCAGTCGAAGTTGTTGAGCAAGCTGTACATTGCGCCGGGCAACCCGGGGACGGCGGAGCACGGGACGAACGTGGCGATTGCGGACGACGACGTGGCGGGTTTGGTGGATTTTGCGCGTCGGGAGAAGGTGTCTCTGGTGGTGGTGGGTCCTGAGGATCCGTTGGCGGCGGGTCTGGTGGACGCGTTGGAGGCGGCGGGGATCAAGGCGTTTGGGCCCAGCGGGGGGGCGGCGGCGTTGGAGGCGGACAAGGGGTTCTGCAAGAAGATCATGCATGCGAACTCGGTGCCGACGGCGGAGGGTCGGACGTTTGAAGATTTTCGTGATGCGAAATGTTTTATAGCAACGCGTGAGAATCCGCTGGTGGTGAAGGCGGTGGGTTTGGCCAAGGGCAAGGGGGTGTTTGTGTGTGACGAGCCGGCGGAAGCGATTCTGGCGGCGGAGAAGGTGATGGTGGACAAGATATTCGGTTCGGCGGGTGATCGGATACTGGTGGAGGAGAAGTTGTTGGGTCAGGAGGCGTCGATTCTGGCGTTTGTGGATGGTCGTAATATTTATGTGATGGAGTCGGCTCAGGATCATAAGCCGATCGGGGAGGCAGATACGGGGCCTAACACGGGTGGGATGGGCGCGTACAGTCCGGCGCCGGTGGTGACGGAGAAGTTGATGTCTCAGATTGAGCGGGAGGTTCTGGTGCCGGTGGTGGACGGGATGAACCGCAACGGGACGCCTTATCGGGGGGTGTTGTATGCGGGGCTGATGTTGACGGCGGGTGGGCCTAAGGTGTTGGAGTTTAATGTGCGATTTGGGGATCCGGAGACGCAGCCGATTTTGATGCGTTTGCAGAGCGATTTGCTGGAGGTGATGCTGGCGGTGTGCGAGGGGCGTCTGGACGAGATGACGTTGCGGTGGGACCGGCGGCCTGCGGTGTGTGTGGTGATGTCGTCGGGGGGTTATCCTGGTGATTATGAGAAGGGTAAGGCGATAGCGGGTATCAAGGCGGCGGACGCGTTGGCGGATGTGAAGGTGTTTCAGGCGGGGACGAAGCTGGAGGAGGGGTCGCTGGTGACGAACGGGGGGCGGGTGCTGGGTGTGACGGCGTTGGGTGAGACGATAGCGGCGGCGCAGGCTCGGGCGTACGAGGCGGTGGATCGGATCTCGTTTGAGGGGGCGTACTGTCGGCGGGATATTGCGAGCAAGGCGCTGGGGTAGGAAAAGCAGAGTTCAAAATGCGAAATTGAGGTGTCGCCTGCGGCGAAGTTTGATTTAGCGCGGGCAAGATGCCCGTGACACGGTAAGACTTGCGGCTGGGCGGTGTGGTGGAGACGATGAGGAACATTCTAGGTGTGGAGCGGGAGGAGCTGGCGGGTTGGCTGGTCGAGCGTGGGGAGAAGGCGTATCGGGCGGATCAGGTGCTGGGGTGGGCGTACGGGCGGTCGGTCGAGCAGTGGGGAGGGATGACGAATGTATCGGCGGCTTTGCGGTCGCGGTTGGGGGCTGTGTTTTCGTTGCGGCAGAGCGAGGTGGTTAAGGTGCAGGAGGGGGCGGACGGCACGCGGAAGTATTTGTTGCGTTGGTTGGACGGGTCGACGACGGAGACGGTGTTGATACGTCGTGGAGGGCGGGCGACGGTGTGCGTGTCGTCGCAGGTGGGTTGTCCGGTGAGGTGTGCGTTTTGTGCGTCGGGGCTGGGTGGTTTGGAGCGGTCGCTGAGTGCGGGGGAGATTGTGGAGCAGGTGATGCGTGTTCGGGAGGGGCTGGCGGCGGAGGCGGGCAAGGGGCAGGCGTTGCGGGTGAGTCATGTGGTGATTATGGGGATGGGGGAGCCTTTGGCGAATTACGACGAGGTGCTGCGGGCGGTGCGTATTCTGAACGCGTCGTGGGGGCTGGGTATCGCGGCGCGGCATATCACGGTGAGCACGGTGGGGTTGCCGGACAAGATACGTCGGTTGGCGACGGAGCCGGTGCAGGTGACGTTGGCGGTGAGTTTGCACGCGGGCAGTGACGAGTTGCGTCGGCGGTTGGTGCCCTGGGCGGAGCGGATCACGCTGGAGGAGATTTTTGAGGCGATTGCGGACTACTTTCGGGCGACGCATCGGGAGGTGACGTTGGAGTATGTGTTGCTGGACGGGGTGAACAGCGGGCAGCAGGACGCGGAGGCGTTGGCGCAGTGGGCGCGTCGGGGGCGTTGCAACGTGAATGTGATCAATTACAACGCGGTGTCGGAGACGGGGTATCGGCCTGTGGACGGTGCGACGTTGCGGTCGTTTTGTCGGCGGCTGGAGGAGCGTGGGGTGAATGTGCATGTGCGGGCGAGCGTGGGGGGCAAGATAGACGCGGGGTGCGGGCAGTTGCGTCGGCGGGCGGCGGAGTAGTTCGGCGCGGAGGCGCAGAGGGTGCAGCGAGAAGAGGAGAGTTTCAGGTTTTAGACTTACGAAGAGTTTTTTTATGAGATTTTGAAGCTGAGGCAGCGTTGCGAGGCGGGGGCGGCGAGCGAAGGGAAGGGTAAGGATATGCAAGGTCATGAGGAGTTGACGCCGCGGGCGATTGTGGCGGCGTTGGACAAGTATATTATTGGTCAGGATGATGCCAAGCGTGCGGTGGCGATCGCGTTGCGTAATCGTTATCGTCGGTTGCGGTTGTCGGCGGAGATACGGGAAGAGGTAGCGCCGAAGAATATCATCATGGTGGGGCCGACGGGGGTGGGCAAGACGGAGATAGCACGTCGTCTGGCGGCGTTGGTGGGAGCGCCGTTTTTGAAGGTGGAGGCGACGAAGTTTACGGAGGTGGGTTATGTGGGGCGTGATGTGGAGGGGATAGTGCGAGATTTGCTGGAGCGGGGGATACAGATGGAGCGTGAGGAGCAGGGGGTGGTGCACGGTTCGGCGGCGGAGGCGGCGGCGGAGGAGCGGCTACTGGATTCGTTGTTGCCTTGGCCTATGCAGGGGCCTGGTGGGGACGCGGAGCAGACGCGTGAGGCGGAGGCGCGTCATCGTCGGACGCGTGAGAAGTTGCGAGAGCAGTTGGCGTCGGGGGCGTTGGAGGATCGGCAGATCGAGGTGACGGTGGAGGAGAAGGGGGTGTCGATGCCGATTTTTTCGAACGTGGGTTTGGATCAGATGGAGCCGGAGATGCAGGGTTTTCTGGACCGGCTGATGCCTTCGCGGACGGCTCGGCGTAAGACGACGGTGTCGGAGGCGCGGGGGCTTTTGCAGCAGCAGGAGTTGGACAAGCTGATTGATCAGGACAAGATGGTCTCTGGTGCGATCGAGCGGACGGAGCAGTCGGGGATTGTGTTTCTGGATGAGATTGACAAGGTGTGTGGTCCGGACGGGTCGGGGCCTGACGTGTCGCGGGAGGGGGTGCAGCGTGATTTGTTGCCTTTGGTGGAGGGGACGACGGTGAACACGCGTCACGGGATGGTTCGTACGGATCATATTTTGTTTATAGCGGCGGGTGCGTTCAGTCGGAACAAGCCGAGCGATTTGATGCCGGAGCTTCAGGGTCGTTTTCCGATTCGGGTGCAGTTGTCGGACTTGGATCAGGAGCAGTTTCGGCGGATATTGACGGAGCCGCGTAATGCGTTGACGAAGCAGCAGGTGGCGTTGATGGAGACGGAGGGTGTGACGTTGCGGTTTACGGAGGAGGGGGTTTCGGCGTTGGCGGAGAAGGCGTTCCAGATGAATCGTTCGCAGCAGAACATAGGTGCGCGGCGTTTATACGCGGTGTTGGAGAAGGTGTTGGAGGAGATCAGTTTTGAGGCTCCGGAGGGTCCGCGGCGTTATGTGATAGACGGGGAGTATGTGAACGAGCACTTGCGGCGTGCGGAGCAGGAGGAGGATTTGAACATTTTTGGTTTTGCGGGCGGTCGGCGTCAAGGGCAGGAAGGTGGCGTGGGCCAGTAGCGTTCAGTTGGTGGGTTGGGTGTGTTCGGGCCGGGACGCATTCAGGTTTTCTCAGGTGGTGTTTTTCTTTTGTCGTATTCGGAGTGCGATGAGGAGCAGGGCGAGGGCGGCGTAGGGCAGGAGCCATTCGATGATGTCTTTGGGGTGCGAGGAGGTGGAGTGGAGGGAGCAGCCTCCGGAGGCGGAGCCGGAGCCGGAGGAGACGGCGAGGTCGGTTTGGGCGTCGGTGGCGATGAGGTAGTGTGTGAAGTGGGTGGTGTCGAAGCGTAGAGCGTGCAGGGTGTCAGAGACCTGCAGGTAGCGTAGGTTGGCGATGCCGGCCTGGCTGAGCTGGCCGGTGGTGGGGTCGTACCAATAGGCGGTGGGTTGTTGGCCTGTCTGTACTTCGTAGGGGATGGTGATGGTGACGGGTTTGGCGAATTCGAGATTGCTGGAGGGTGCGAATTCGTATTCGGAGAGTACGTCTTTGAAGGAGTGTCTTTTCCATGTGGGCGGGTTGACGATTTTCGAGATGGAGACCTGGGCGTCGATGTAGAAGGCGCCTTGAGGTATTTCGACGGAGACGTCGTGGGTGGAGGCGATTTGTTGAGGGGGTGTGCCGACGATGGTGTTCTGGTCGGGTGAGACCTGGGCGGCGGCGACGGGGAGTGGTTCGACGTTGGAGGCGCCGGCGTAGCAGAGGGTGGCGTTGTCGTCGTAGCCGTCGATCCAGACGAGGTAGGCGTCGCCGTTGGCGTTGATACCGAGTGCGGGGTGCTGTTGAGCGGCGTTCCAGTCGTCGTCAGTGACGAGGACGTTGGTTCTGCGGGTGTTTCCGGGTTCGACGAAGTAGATATCGCTATCGCCGGTGACGACGTTGATGTTTCTTCCGTCCTGCCACGAGGCGAAGACTCGGTAGTCGTCATGGGAGTCGCCGGCGATTTGGAGGGTAGGTTCGGTCTGGTCGGCGTCGGAGTCATCATCGACGATGCAGATGCCGTTGAGGGGTGAGTTGGGCAAGCCGCCGTTGGTTGCGGCGTAGAAGATGTCCTGGTTTCCGGCGGATTCGTCGACCCATGTGAGGTGGAGGATATTTCCTCCGGGTTCGACGGCGATGGCGGGTTGGTATTGTGGTTTGTTGTTATCGACGAGAGGGATGTTGAGGTAGTTGTTGTTCGAGATAGCGGCGTAGAGGTCGGGGTTGCCGTTGCGGGTGTCGGTCCAGGCGAGGTAGGCGTTGTCGTTGTTGTCGAGGGCGATGGTGGGTTGGGTTTGTTGTGCGGGGTGGTTGGTGATCTGTCTGATGTTTTGGGATTTGAAGCCGTTTTGGGAGGCGGCGAGGTAGATGTCGCTATGGCCGTCGCGGTCGTCCTGGTAGACGAGGAGGATGTTGGTAGAGTTTTCAGCGGCGGCGATGGCGGGGTTGGTCTGGTTGGCCTGGGAGTTGTCGATTCGGGCGGGTTTGGCCCATTTTTTGGAGGGGTTCGTCTGGGAGAGGTAGATGTCCCATTGGCCGTTGCGGTTGTCCTGCCAAGCGAGTGCGGGGCATCCGTTGGGGCCTACGGTGATGACGGGGTTGCACTGGTCGTGTTTGGAGGGGGCGATTTGGGTGGTGTTTTGCAGTAGGGCCTGTTCTTGGTCGAGGGTGGCGACGAAGACTTGGCGGTGGCCTTGGGGGCCGGCCTGCCACGTGAGCCAGATGGTGCCGTCAGCGTCGCAGGTGGTGGCGGGTCTTGCGACGGCATTGAAGTTGGGCGGTGTGGCCAGTTCGTTGGTGCCTCCGAAGGACTGCATGACGGTGGTGAAGTTGTATTGGAACTGGGGCATGGTGTTTTGCTGGAGGTCGTGGGCGTCGACGGTGATGGTGATGTTTTGTTCGACGTCGAAGGCGTTGGCAGGCTGGAAGGCGAAGAGGAAGTCGTGGTTTTCTCCGGAGCGGGAGCAGAAGCCGAGGTCGCTTTGGAATTGCGGGGTGTCGGCGGCGTAGATGAGTTGGTCGTTGAAGGTTATGCGGACGGAGGCGGGATCGACGCCGGCGTCGGGGTCGACGAGGTGGAGTATGACGAGTGAGTTCAGGGGTATCTGGGCGTCGTCGGGCGCGGGGGTGCAGTTAGTGACGATGGGAGGAGAGGTGTCTTTTTCTTCTGTGAGGGGGACAAAGCGTGCCTCGAGAAGGTGTGAAGCGTTAATGGCGGTGAGGGTGCAGGAGTTGAGGGAGCCGAGGGAGACGCCGTCGAGGAGGACATTGGCGATGCGGAAGTTTTTGGCGGGGGTAATGGTGAAGGTTTGGTCGGCGCCGTAGGGGAGGGTGAGGGTTCCGCTGGGGGAGATGGTGCCGCCTTGGTTGGCGGTGGCGGTGACGGAGTAGTCGAGGCCGTTGAATTGTGCGGTGATGGTGTGGTCGGCGTTGAGGTCGGCGAAGGTGTAGGTGGAGAGTGGGCCTTGGGAGACGCCGTCGATGAGGACGTCGGTGGTGGTAAATCCGGGTTGGGGGGTGATGGTGAAGGTTTGCTGGTCGCCGTGGATAGCGGTGATGGGTCCGGCGGGTTGGATGGTGCCGCCGGGTTGCGTGGTGGTGGTGAGGGTGTAGGTGAGGCCGTTGAATTGGGCGGTGATAGTGTGGTCGGCGTTGAGATCGGTGAAGGTGTAGGTAGAGAGTGGGCCTTGGGAGACGCCGTCGATGAGGACGTCGGTGGTGGTAAATCCGGGTTGGGGGGTGATGGTGAAGGTTTGCTGGTCGCCGTGGATAGCGGTGATGGGTCCGGCGGGTTGGATGGTGCCGCCGGGTTGCGTGGTGGTGGTGAGGGTGTAGGTGAGTTCGGCGAATTGAGCGAAGATGATGTGGTCGGTGTCGAGGTGGGTGAAGGTGTAGCTTTGGAGGGGGCCCTGAGAAGCGCCGTCGACGAGGACGTCGTCGATGACGAAGCCTGGTTGGGCGTTGAAGGTGAAGGTGAGGTCGTCGCCGTGTGTGGCGGTGATGGTTCCGGCGGGTTGGATGGCGCCGCCTGTTCCGGCGTCGGCGATGATGGAGTAGGTCAGGTTGGCAAATTGGGCGGCGATAGAGTGGTTGGCGTCTAGGTTGGTGAAGGTGTAGGTTGGCAGGGGGCCTTGGGAGGCGCCGTCGATGAGGACGTCGGCGATGGCGAATCCGGGCAGGGGAGTGAAGGTGAAGGTGATATTGTCACCGTGATTGGCGGTGATGGGTCCGGCGGGTTGGATGGTGCCGCCTGGTTGTGGGGTGGTATTGAGGGTGTAGGTGATGGGGGCGAACTGTGCGGCGATGACGTGGTCGGCATCGATAGCGGGGAAGGTGTAGTCTTGGAGGGGTCCTTTGGAGACGCCGTCTATGAGGACATTGGCAGTGGTAAATCCTGGTTGAGGGGTGATGGTGAAGGAGAGTTGGTTGCCGGGTGCGGTGGTGATGGGGCCGGCGGGTTCGATGGTGCCGCCGGCTTCGGCAGCGGTGGTCACGGTGTAGGCGGTGGGGGTATGGGGGGCGTAGAGGGCGGCGATTTCGGGTGTGTCAACGGGACGGTGATAGAGTCGGAGGTCGTCGATGAGTCCCTGGAAGGCCTGGTTTCGTGCCAGGGTGTTGCCGTTATTGGCGATGTCGGCGATATGGTTGATGGCGTTCAAGCCGGTGTAGTTTCCGGAGGCCTGGAGAGTGCCGTCGAGGTAGAGGCTGTAGTTGCCGTTGTCCCAGACGAGGGCGATGTGGTACCAGCGGTTGGTCTGGAGGGTAGCGATGTTGGGGTGTAGGTTGTGTTGGTCTCCCAGGCCGAGGCCGAGTTGTGAGCCGGCCAGGTATAGCTGGATGCGGTTGGAGTAGAGGGGTTCGGTAGTGTGTCCAAAGAGGTATTGGAGGGGTAGGGAGAGGTCGTGGGGTTGGGCCCAGAGGATGATGGCTCCCTGGTCGGCGTGGAGGTCGGCGAGGGGGATTTGGACGGCTGCGGCTGGGGAGAGGCATTTGATGGCATTGCCGTCGTATCCCAGGTCGTATGCGGCGTCGACGAGTAGTCCGTTGTTTTGGTGTCCGGAGTCGTCGATGGCGATGTCGCCGTTGGATTGATTGAAGCGGTAGTGTGCGATGAGTCCGTTGGTCCAGCGGTACTGGAAGGAGGCGGCGAGGATGGGGTTGCCGGCGAGGTCGGCGACGTTGTTAATGGTAAGGTTGTAGAGGATGTCGGTGGTGTGTTGGGAGGTAGTGAGTGAAACGGTCAGGTTGTCGGCGTTGAGGGTGGCGTTGGTGACGCTGATGTTGTTGGAGATGGTGTAGTTGTAGGGGTTTTGTGCGGCGTTGGTATCGAGGGGTTCGTTGAAGGTGATTTCGAGCGTGGTGTCGAAGCAGGTAACGGCGGCGACGGCGGGGGCGGTGAGGTCGGCTTCGGCGAAGTTGGCGGTGATGTTTTTGTTGGAGTTCATGAGGACGTTGGCGGGGTTGTCGTTGCCGGTGAGGTCGCCGGTCCATGCGGTGAAGACGTATCCGGGGGCGGGGGTGACTTGTAGGGTGACGATGTCGTCGGGCTGGTAGGTGGCGAGGTTGGGGGTTTTGGTGATGCTGCCGTGGGCGGCGTGGAGGGTAAGGGCGTAGGTGAGGGGTCCGTCGAATTCGTAGGGGCCGATGTCGATGGTGGCTTGTCCGTCGCTGTTGCCGTCGGTGACGCGGGGCAGGTGTGCCATGTCGATGTCGTTGGTGGCGTAGGGGTTGTAGGGTTCGTTGGAGGCGTTGGGGAAGGCGGCGTCGACCTGGGGCGCTTCGGCGTGTGCGGGTCGGAAGTCACGGGCGGTTGCGTTGGCGAATTGCGGTTGATTGGTTTTGGAGTGAGCTTCGTAGCCGAGGGCGCGGAAGGCGGGTAGGTCATAGGTGACGTCATTTTTTTCGTAGCGGAGGCCGTCGGGCACGAGGTTGTAGTCCATTTGTAGTCCGGTGTAGGTGCCGGTCTTCCAGGGGTTTTCGCCCATGAGCAGGCCGTTTCCGGAGTTGTTATCGACGAAGAGTTTGTTTTTGATGATGGGGTTGAGGTTGTTTTGTCCGACGACGGACATTTCGATGAGGGGGCGACCGGGGCCGGAGGAGCAGTTGGCGACGAGGTTGTTGTAGAAGCTACCGTTGCGTGATGATTGGAACATGATGACGTACCAGAGGCCGTCGACGTCGTAGATGCTGTTATTTTTGACGATGACGTCTTCGGCTTCGTAGCGTTCTGGTGCGGAGTTGAGGCATCCGCCGCCGATGGTGATGGCGCCGAAGGTGGCTATAGGTATATTGTAGATAGTATTTCTTTCTACGAGTACGGTAACGGCGCTATTTTTGACCATGATGCCGCTGGCTTTTGAGTAGTTCTGGTTGGGCAGTTCGCCGCGGTTGGCGACGCCGTGGTGCATGATGTTGTCGCGGATGGTCCATCGGTCGCCGCCGGTGAGGTCGATGGCGCTTTCGCCGAAGTTTAGGATTTCGCAGTTTTGGATGATTCCGTACTCGGCGTTCCAGAGGTCGTCGCCGCTCATATCGCCGATGATTTTGATGGCGTCGGCGTAGCAGTTGCCGATGCGGGCGTTTTTGATGGTGATGTGGTTGGAGCCGATATAGACGGGGTAGTAGGAGCCGAAGAAGTCGAGGCCGTCGAAGGTGAGGTAGTCGCGTCCGGAATTGGCGGAGAGTACGAGGGTGCAGGGGGTGTAGGTGCCGTCGGTCATTTGGCAGAGTTCGATGGTGTGGTTATCGGGGTGTTGGTCGTCGGAGGTCCGGATGTAGAGTTTTCCGTTGCCGTTTTCGGTGACGTTTCTGGCCCATTGTCCTGGTCGGGTGATGCTGGAGGCGTATCCGGGGTCGCCGTTTTTTGTGGCGAGGCAGAGAGGGGTGCCGTTCTGGGAGCAGTTGGGCACTCGGTAGACGGTGGTGGGTGCGGCGTTGAGAGGTGCGGAGTAGACGTTGTTACCTTCGTAGGTCCATCCGGAGATGGGCGCCATGGTGGTGATGACGACGTCTTCGTCGTTGTAGGCTTTGAAGAGGATGGGGCTGGCGGCGGTGGCGGTGCGGGTGATGTTGCCACCGACGCTTTTGTTCTGGCGGTAGATGCCGCCTCGGAAGTAGACGGTGTCGCCGGGTCGGGCGTCGCCGAATCCTTTGGCGACGGAGCGCCATGGTGCGGCGAGGGTGCCGGGGTTGGCGTCACTGCCGTTGGTGGCGACGTAGTAGGTGGCGGCGTGTGCAGCGTAGGTGAGGGCGAAGAGCGAGGTGGTGATCCCAACGCGTGTCAATTTCGAACGAGCCATACTTGATCCTTCTCCTGAATCGTCTTTTTTCCATCGGTGGCAGGTGCTGGCGGCATAGGTTCGGGGAGCTGCCGCGAGAGGTATGGCTGCCAATCCCGGGCGTGCTATTTTCAGTTTATCGGTAGATTATGGAAGCGTGTTTTTTTCTGGTATTTGGAAACGAAGGTGAGCGTGCATGGGTGGGTTTTTCGGGAGTGGTTTTTCTATGCTTTCGGGTGTTGTTTTGCTGGCAGGCCATATTGTTATAGGACCTGGGGGGTCGAAGTGCTTCTTTCGTTGACGTTCCAACATTTGCAGGAAGTCTAAAATGCAGTGTGCTGTGAGGCAAACGAAGTTTCGCTAGATTATGTATCTTACCGACTTTGGCCAGGCCAATTTGATTGATTTGATCGTCAGGACTGTTGCATTTGGATTAAGGGGACCTCCGGCGGTTCCGATAATTTTGCTTTGGCTTAGAGTTGTATTATCGGACCTTTCTGGTTGTCCAAGATGGGTGCCGGGGCTTTGAGGCCAACGGGAAGTCACTTGCTTAGATCCATGTAACTATATGCGGCAAGAGGCCGGAGTCTAGCCCGCAAATGTCACAGGCGTTGTTTTTGGCGTTGGTTTTTCAAGTTGAGGAGTGTTCGCGGGGCGTTGCCTGTAGAGCCGTGGGGGTGGGCGGTTAGCGTAAACCGGTTGCTCCATTGGCTTTATGTTGTCGGGGCTATAGGGGTACGGGCGTTGGCGTCAAGGGATTGGGGTGACGCTGACGTTGCCGAAGGTGGCGTCGCAGTCGTGGGCCAGCAGGAGCAGGGAGCCGGCGAGGGGGTCGATGGTGTCGCTGGTGTAGGTGATGAGCCAGGTGGCTGGTTCGACCTGCCCATCGGGCCAGACTCTGAGTTTGTACTCGTGGCCTTCGGCGCGGACCTTCCAGTTGTAGGTGACGCCGAGTTGTGGTCTTTGGCCGCTGCTGTCGGTGACGGCGATGGTGCCGTTGCTGGCGACGAATTCGTAGGCCCCGCTGTCGAGGTTGCTACCCCAGTGGAACCAGGGCAGGGCGCCCATGGGGCTGGGATAGGTTGGCAGATACCAGCCGATTCGCGGCTGGTGGCTGTTCCACTGGACGTGGCCTGACCAGCGTATGAGGATGCCGACGCCGGGGGTGGTTCCGGGGGAGAAGGCGAATCCGACATCGTTGACGGTGATGGGTACGGTGATTTCGTAGTCTTCCCAGAGGACGTCGCCGATGGCGAGGAGTCGGTCGTAGCCGATCTGTGCGGGTCGAACGGCGTTAGGCTCCAGTTGCCAGAAGCCGTCTACGATTTGTGCGACGTCCTGGATGTTGGTGACGGTGTCCCAGTCGATGGCGTAGGTTTGGGGCCAGATGTTGCCGTTGAGGTAGTCGACAGTGGTGGCGCGTGCGACTTGTTCCTGCGAGGCGTAGGTGGCGGTGACGGTGATGTTGTTGAGGCCTGCGGTGAGGTCGGCGTGGTCGATTTCTATGTTGAAGTCTCCGGGTCGGACGAGTCGTTCGTTTTCGGTGCCGATGGACAGGGGCTGTGCGGTCTGGCCGTTAAGGGTGTAGGTGAGTGTGGAAATTTTCTCGGGATTGGCTACGGTGCCAAGAAGATTGACCCACGTTTGCGGGATGCCGATGTGGCCGAAGTCCTGGCTGTCGCCGTACCAGATATCAATGTACTCTTCGGGGTCAACGGCTTGGAAGAGGGCGGTGACGTCGTGATCGCCGGTGATGGTCAGGGTGGCGGGGTTGGTCATGCCGGCCAGGACTCCAGACCATCCTACGAAGGTCCAGTTGACGTCGGGGATGGCGGTGAGGATGACTTGCTGGTCGATGGCATAGTCGGTGAGGTCGGGGTTTTTGTCGATGGAGCCGCTGCCGTAGACGTGGGTGGTGAGGGTATTGGTGTTTGGGTCGGGGTCTTCGGGGGCGGGTATGGGATCGTCGTTGTTGTAGAAGTAGTCGATGACTCCGAGGAAGGGTGGGACATTGTCTCGGTAGTGGTGGTTGCCGGCGAAGGCACCGACGGCGTTAACGGAGAAGGTGTCGGCGAAGGAGGCTGCTGTGGTCCAGTTTTGTTCGTCGTAGGAGTAGGCGCAGGTCCAGAGGCTTCCTTGTCGGCCGATGCGCAGGTAGTAGGGGGCGCCGGGTATGATGGTGGTGTTGGCGTGGACGGTGGTGTTGGTATTGTCGTAGGTGGCGGCGATGATCCAGGTGTTGAGGCTGTCGGCGTAGAGGTCGAAGACGAGGTATCGGTCGTCGTCCTGTTGGACGAGCAAGCCCTGGATCTGGTTGGGCAGTGTGGGGTCGGAGTCGAACTTGGCCTGAATTTCGAAGTCGCCGGCGACGGTGACGTTTTGCATGACGCGTGGGGCGAGGTTGGTGGAGGGCAGTGGTTCGAAGCCGCCGTTGGCGACGATATTGGCGATGTCCTGATCGGAGAGGGCGGTGTTGTAGAGGCGGACTTCGTCGATGATGCCGTCGAAGCCACGTGAGTAGAATTGGCTGTTGCCGATGTAGAGGTCGTTGTCGTTGTGCATAATGGGGCCGTTGATGCCGTACTGGATGTGGTCGACCTGTCCGTTGATGTAGAGGACGGCTTTGCTTCCGTCGTAGGTGGCGGCGATGTGTGTCCACTGTTGCAGGGGGATTTCGTTGGGGCTGGTGATCATGTAGCGTTCGTTGTCGATGCCGAGGCGGAACTGGAGGTGTTTTTCGTCGGTGCCGTTGAGCAGGAGGGTGTAGATGGAGTAGGGGTAGGCGCCGGAGGTGGTGCCGACTTCCTTGGAGATGATTCGTTGGTCGTCTTTGTACTGGTTGACGAAGATCCATGTGGCCAGGGTGATGTGGTCGACGTCGAGGCTGGAGTGGTCGGGGATGCTGATGTAATCGTCGGCGCCGTCGAAGTCGTAGGCGGAGCCGATGTAGCCGGTGACGAGGGCGGGCTGGCTGGCGGCAGGGGCGCTGCCGTGGTTTTGGTAGTAGGAGCTGTCGAGGGCACCGTCGGCGGGGTCGTCGTCGCAGAACAAATCGAGGACGATGTCGGTGGCGTTTTCTTCAATCATGGCGGGTCCGGCGTGCCTTAGGTTTTGGGGTACGTCGATGAGCAGGGCGTCGCCGGAGAGGCTGACGATTGTCTGGGCCAGGGGATCGACGACGCTCCAGATTTGGGTGTCAAGTTGCGGGTCGGTGAATTGGTCGGAGACGATGTCGAGGTTAGCTTCGAAGTTGGCGGTGATGTTGTGGTCGCCGCGGACGGTGAAGGTGACGGGGTTGTCGGTGGATTCGAAGGGTCCGGTCCAGCCGGTGAAGTTGTAGGCGCCGGAAGGTACGGCGGTGAGGGTGAGCTGCTGTCCGAGGGGGTAGGTGGGCAGGTTGGGTTCGGTGCTGACGGAGCCCTCGCCGACGATGTTGAAGGTGAGCAGGTTTTGGTTGGGGTCGCGGGTGAGTATTTCGGAGTCGTAGGTGATGTAGTCGACGAGGCAGGTGAATGCGGGAGCGTCGGAGCCGGAGTCGCTGGCGTTGCCTGCGAAGATTCCGATGTAATTGGTGGTGATGTCGCGGTAGAAGGTACCGGCGGCAGGCCAGGTTTGGCCGTCGTAGGAGTAGTAGAAGGTCCAGGCATTGCCTTCGCGTTCGATGGCGAGATAGGGGGGAGTTCCCTGGGCGAGGGCGAAGTGTAGTTGGGTGGCGGCGCTGCCGTTGGTGACGCTGGCGGCGTAGATGCGTGTGCTGGAGCCGTTGTGATAGACGTCGAAGCGTAGCCAGTTGTCGCTGTCTTGTTCGACGAGGAAGCCCTGGCTCTGGAAGCGTTGGCTGACGACGGAGTTGAACCTGGCGGTGATTTGGCAATCGCTGTCATCGACGGCCTTGATGATTCTTGCGGAGCGATTTGGCGGCCAGGCGTCGTGGTCGGTTCCGGCGGGCAGGTAGATGGCGAGGATGCTTGAGTTTGTGGAGACGGCGCCTCCGCCGAGTGGGTCGACGAAGGTCCAGATGTCCAGCTCAAGGTTGGGTTCGTTGAAGTGGTCGATCCATGTAGGTACGAAGTCCTGGTTGGTGTAGTCCTGGAGGACGTTGTCGTAGGTGTATTGGTTGGGTTCGAAGATGTAGTGGTCTTTGGTGGGGGTGACGGTTCCGGAGAAGCCTGCGGCGACCTGTCCGCTGTAGAGGCCCTGGGCGTCGCTGGTGGGGCTGCCGGGCAGTCCGACCATGGTGACGTCGGGGATACCGACGAGGCCGCTGATGGTGAAGGGGGCGGCGGTGGGTGTGTAATCCTGGTTGACAAAGTCGTTGGCGACGTTGGTGTAGTCTCGCTGGTCGGGTGTGAAGGTGTAGCCTATCTTGACGGGGACGACGGTGGCGGAGTAGCCGTAGTCGACGGTGGCGGTATAGGAGCCGTCGGGAGCGGAGAGTGGCTCGCCGGGCAGTCCGGCGAGGGTGGCGCCTTCGATGCCGACGTTGCCGCTGATGGTGTAGGTGTTCATGGTGGGTGTGTAGTCTTGGTCGAGCTGGTCGGCGTCGACGTTGGTGTAGGTGTGGGAATCAGGATCGAAGGTGTAGCCTTCTTTGGTGGGTGTGACGGTGGCGGAGAAGCCATGGTCGACGGTGACGCTGTAGGAGCCGTCGGGAGCGGAGAGGGGTTCGCTGGGCAGTCCGGTGAGGGTAACACCTTCGATGCCGACGTTGCCGCTGATGGTGTAGGTATTGATAGTGGGGGTGTAGTTTTGTTCTGTGTGGTTTTCGGTGACGTTATCGTAGGTTCGTGAGTTGGGGTCGAAGGTGTAGCCTAGTTTGGTGGGTGTGACGGTGCCGGAGAAGCCGTAGTCGACCAGGCCGCTATAGGAGCCGTCGGCTTGGGAGAGAGGCTCGCCGGGCAGTCCGGCGAGGGTGGCGCCTTCGATGCCGACGTTGCCGCTAATGATGAAGGCGATGAGGGTGGGTGTGTAATCCTGGTTGAGTTGGTCGGCGTCGACGTTGGAGTAGGTTCGTGAGTTGGGATCGAAGATGTAGCCTAGTTTGGTGGGTGTGACGGTGGCGGAGAAGCCGTAGTCGACGGTGACGCTGTACGTGCCGTCGGCTTCGGAGACGGGCTCACCGGGCAGTCCGTTGAGGGTAACGCCTCCGATGCCGGCGTTGCCGCTGATGGTGTAGGTGTTGATGGTGGGCGTGTAGTCCTGATTGGGCTCGTCGGCGATGACGTTGGTGTATTGGCGAGTAGGAGGATCGAACGTGTATCCTGTTTTTGTGGGCGTGACGGTGGCGGAGAAGCCGTGTTCGACCAAGACGTTGTAGGAGCCGTCGGGGGCGGAGAGGGGCTCGCCGGGCAGGCCGGTGAGGGTGACACCTTCAATGCCGGTGTTGCCGCTAATGGTATGGGTGGTGTAGGTGGGTGAGTAGTCCTGGTTGGTCTGGTCAGCGTCGACGTTAATGTAGTCGCGTTGCGCGGGTGCAAAGACGTAGCCGAGTTTGACCGGGACGACGGTGGCGGAGAAGCCATAGTTGACGGCGGCGCTGTAAGAGCCGTCAGGTTGAGAGAGAGGCTCGCCGGGCAAGCCGGTGAGGACAGCGCCCTCGACACCCACGTTGCCGGTGATGAGGTAGGTATTGATGATGGGAGTGTAGTCCTGGTCGAGCTGGTCAGCATCGACGTTGGTGTATAGTCTGGTATCAGGAGCGAAGGTGTATCCTTGTTTGGTGGGGGTGACGGTGGCGGAGAAGCCGTAGTCGACCTGGACGCTATAGGAGCCGTCGGGTTCGGAGGTGGGGTTGCCGGGCAGTCCGTTGAGGGTGACGCCTGCGAGTTGGACGTTACCGCTGATGGTGTAGGTGTTGATGATGGGTGTGTAGTGTTGGTCGCTCTGGTGTGTGGTGATGTTGTCGTAGATGCGGCTGGTGGGGGTGAAGGTGTAGCCGGCCTTGCTGGGTACGGCGGCGCCGGACCAGCCGTAGACGACCTGGGCGCTATAGGAACCGTCGGGTCCGGTAAGGGGATTGTCCGGCAGGCCGAACAAGCGGACGCCTTCGAGGCCGGCATTGCCGCTGATGGTCAACATGGTGACGGACCAGGTGTAATCCTGATTGAGTTGATCGGAACTGACGTTGGCGTAGATGCGTTCGACAGGGTCGAAGTCGAAGCCGGCCTTGACGGGTATAATGGTTCCGGAGAAGCCGTAGTCTACCGTGTCGCTGTAAGAACCGTCGGTTTCGGAGAGGGGCTCGCCTGGCAGTCCGGTGAGGGTGACGCCCTCCATGCCGACGTTGCCGCTGATGGTGTAGGTGTTGATGATGGCGGAATAATCCTGGTCGGGTTGATCGCTGTCGACATCTTCGTAGAGTCGTTGGTTCGGTTCGAAGGTGTAGCCTTGCTTGACAGGCATGACGGTAGCGGAGAAGCCGTATTCAACGACGGCCTGGTAGTTGCCGTTGGGATCGCTGAGTGGGTTTCCGGGCAGGCCGTCGAGGGTGACGCCGGGTATGTCGACGTTGCCGGTGATGGTGTAGGTATTGATGATGGGTGTGAAGTCCTGGTTGGGCTCGTCGGCGGTGACGTCGGTGTAATCGCGCTGGTTGGGATCGAAGGTGTAGCCTTGCTTGACGGGTATGACGGTTCCGGACCAGCCGTGTTCGACAAGGTCGCTGTAGGAGCCGTCGGGGGCGCTGTTGGGCTCGCTTGGCAGGCCGGTGAGGCTGACCCCTTCGAGGCCGACATTGCCGCTGATGAGGTAGGTGTTTATGGTTGCGATGTAGTCCTGGTTGAGTTGTTCAGCGACGACGTTGGGGTAGGTGCGTTGGTTGGGGTCGAAGGTCCATCCTTCCTTGACGGGTATGACGTCGCCGGCCCAGCCGTGTTCCACGACGTCGGAATAGAATCCCTCGGCGTCGCTGACGGGCTCGGAGGGCAAACCGGTCATGACAACACCCTCGGTGCCCGCGTTTCCACTGATGATGTGGGTGGTATACGTGGGGGTGTAGTCTTGTACAGGATAATGGTCATCGACGTTGTAGTATACTCTCTGTGGCGGGTTGAAGGTGTAGCCGAGTTTGAGAGGTATGACGGTGGCGGAGAAGCCGTATTCGACATCGACGCTGTATGAGCCGTCCGGTTGGGAGACGGGGTCTCCGGGCAAGCCGGTGAGGGTGACGCCGGGTATGCCGACGTTGCCGCTGATGGTGTAGATGTTGATGGTGCCGACATAGTCCTGGTCGATTTGATCGTCATCCATGTCGAGATAGATGCGGGTGATGGGGACAAAGGTATAGCCTTCTTGGAGGGGGGTGACAGCTCCGGACCACGATGGGTCGACTTCGGTAGAGTAGAACCCTTCGACGTCTGTGTAGGGGTCGCCGGGCAGGCCGAACATGCGAACGTCGGGCAGGTTGACGTGGCCGCTGATGAGGTAGCTGGTGGCGGTTGCGGCGTAGTCCTGATTTGGCAGGTCGGCGGTGACATTGGTGTAATCACGTTGTAGCGGGTTGAAGACATGGCGGGCTCTGACGGGGACGACCGTGCCGGTCCAGCCGTGTTCAACCAGGGCGCTGTAGGAGCCGTCGGAGGCAGAGACCGGCTCGCCGGGCAGGCCGGTGAGAGTGACACCTTTGGTGCCGGCGTTGCCGCTGATGGCGTAGGTGTTGATGATGGGCGTATAGTCCTGACTGGATTGGTCGGCGTCGACGCTGGTGTAGGTGCGGCTAGCAGGATTGAAGGTGTAGCCCTCTTTGGCGGGGGTGACCGTGGCGGAGAAGCCATAGTCGACGGTGACGCTGTAGGAGCCATCGGGAGCGGAGACGGGGTCTCCGGGCAGTCCGGTGAGGCTGACGCCTTCAATGCCGGTGTTGCCGCTGATGGTGTAGGTGTTGATGGTGGGCGTGTAGTCCTGACTGGATTGGTCGGCGTCGACGCTGGTGTAGGTGAGGCTGGCAGGATTGAAGGTGTAGCCGTCTTTGGTGGGGGTGACGGTGGCGGAGAAGCCGTAGTCGACGGTGGCGCTGTAGGAGCCGTCAGGCGCGGAGACGGGGTTTCCGGGCAATCCGTTGAGGGCGACGCCTTCGAGGCCGACGTTGCCGGTGATGGTGTAGGTGTTGATGGTGGGGGTGTAGTCTTGATTGGGTTCGTCGGCGTCGACGTTGGTGTAAGTGCGGGAGGTGGGGCTAAAGGTGTATCCAGTCTTGGCGGGGGTGACCGTGGCGGAGAAGCCATAGTCGACGAGGACGCTGTAGTTGCCATTGGGGGCGGAGATGGGGTCGCCGGGCAGGCCTGTCATCGTGACACCCTCGATGCCGGCATTGCCGCTGATGGTGTAGGTGTTGATGGTGGGGGCGTAGTCCTGGCTGAGCTGATCAGCGTCGACGTTGGTGTAGGTGCGGGAAGTGGGGCTGAAGGTGTAGCCTTCTTTGGCAGGGGTGACGGTGGCGGAGAAGCCGTATTCAACGGTGGCGCTGTAGGAGCCGTCAGGAGCGGAGACAGGGTTTCCGGGCAATCCGTTGAGGGCGACGCCTTCGACGCCGGTGTTGCCGCTGATGGTGTAAGTGTTGATGGTGGGGGTGTAGTCCTGATTGAGTTGGTCAGCGTCGACGTTGGTGTATTGTCGGTTATTGGGATCGAAACTGTAGCCGTCTTTGGTGGGACTGACGGTGGCGGAGAAGCCATAGTTGACAGTGACACTGTAGGAGCCATCCGGGGCGGAGACGGGCTCGCCGGGCAGGCCGTTGAGGGTGACCCCCTCGATGCCGGTGTTGCCGCTGATGGTGTAGGTGTTGATGGTGGGTGTGTAATTCTGGCTGAGTTGGTCTGAGGTGATGTTGTCGTAGACAAGAGAGGGCGGATCGAAAGTGTAGCCGTCCTTGGTGGGGGTGACGGCGCCGGACCAGCCGTAGGTGACCTGGGCGGAATAGTCGCCCTGGGGGTCGGAGTACGGATTGCCCGGCAGGCCGAACATGCGGACATTTTCCAGGCCGGTATTGCCGCTGATGGTCAACATGGTGACGGAGGGGGTGTAGTCCTGGTTGATTTGGTCGGAGCTGACATTGGCGTAGATGCGTTGGAGGGGGTCGAAATCGAAGCCTTCCTTGACGGGTATGACGGTTCCGGACCAGGCATAGTCGACTTGTACGGTATAGGAGCCGTCGGCGGCGGAGAGGGGCTCGCCGGGCAGGCCTGTCATGGTGACGCCTTCGATGCCGACGTTACCGCTGATGGTATAGTTGACGGGCGCGAAGGTGGCGGTGATGGTGTGTGGTCCGGTGATGTCGAGGAGGTAGGGGTTTTGGGCTGATTCGAGATCGCCGCTCCATCCCAGGAATACCCAGGAGTCTCGGGGGATGGCGGTGAGGTAGACTTTCTCACCCAGGCGGAAGGTGGAGCGGTTGGGGTCATTGCAGTTTTCCGGGATGCTGCTTTCGAGGTAGTGTTCGGCCAGCAGGCCCAGGTCGATCAGGTCGACTGAACCGCTGTTGTCCAAATCGGCACGGGCATCCTGCGAGGAGAGCCATGCCGCCGCCATGAGTCCGTGGTCTGCCAGATTGACGTGGCAATCCTGGGTGAGGTCGCCGAGTGGTCCGATCACTTCGTTTGGGCCACAGCTGCAGAGCGGCTCCTTTTCGACGGTACCGTTGCCCACAATGTCGATGGACAGGAGGAACTCCTGTTGGGCGTGAGCGGCCTGGTCCAGGGTGAAGCCCAGGGCGGTCATAATGAGAAGGAGGCTTTGAACCGACGCGTGTCTTATTCTCGCGCGCATAGGGATACCTCTGTGAAAAACATGAAGTCGCAAGTGTGAGTTCTTGACGGGGTCCCGATACGACCTGCTCGGGCTCCTCCTTTTTCCTTTGTCTTTTTCCGTTTTGCCACGTCCGGGCTTAGCGCATACCAGATACCTAGAGCGTTCACATCCGGCCGTCCACCAGCGCCGTAGCTCGACCTTCGCAGCTGCACCGAATGTTGAGGGCTAGATACGCCTTCACCCAACTCAATGGCAAGTCCTTGCTCTCGTAGCATTAAGCGTGCCGTAATGATGTGCACCGCGTCATCTTTTACCAGAGGTGAAACACCACCGGGCCCAATTGGTTCGGAACGTTCTGCCGCCTCATTATATGCCGCTAACCGAGTGGTTCCACTTTGCCTGGGCACCAATCAGAAAAAAGCGGGCAGGCGGCCTTTGCGCAGCTACGTTCTTATCAGTCTGACCGAGGCGGACGCGGAGCCTCCCTGACGCACGTGTATTCCGTGTGGCGTGATTTCCGCCAAGAGGGGGCACCTCCTCTGTTTCCCCTATGTTAGTTATTATAAAGCCGGGGCGGGCTTCTGTCAACGAGCCAGGGCGCAGGGGATGCCGAGAGAATGACCGATGCGAGCGGGTGGCGGGTATGGCGGACCATAAAGTTGTTTATGATAGATACTTACGGATAAGGGCGACGCAGAGGCCAGCAGGGTGGCGGCGAGGGTTATCGGTATTTTGTTGGCGGAGCAAAACCAGGTTATCGGACCGTGGCCGTTTTGAGGAACGCGGGTCTGATAGTCGGGCAAGCGTAGATTGTATCGGACGGTTGCACTAAAGGCCACCCCGCTGGCCGCCGCGCTACGCTTTTGCGTTATTTTGGCGTTCGCGAAGGACTCGCCAGTAGGTGCCCACGACGAAGTAGATGACCGTGGCGATCAGGAGGGCTTTCTTGAAGAAGGCCGTATTGTTCCGGTACAGTTCACCGTCGCCGTAGCCTTTGAGCCAGACCCAAATGGGCAGAGCGAGGCAGGCGAGCAGGGCCGCGCCGGCGATGGCCCCGGTGACGAGTCGCAGGGGTTTATGTTTGTCTGGGCCTTGTTCTTTCTTGGGTTCGGGGGTGTATTCTCTCGGCTGGGGCAAGACGTCCTGGTCGGCGCCGTATTTGCCCCGGGCACCCGCCACCGAGGCCAACAGGGTGTACAGCAGTATCGAGATGAACCAGACCGGGATGAAGGCGAAAAAGAGATGGTATCGGTCCAGGGCTTTCAAGAGCAAGATGCCGGACGGGATGGAGACGATCCATGTAACCAGTGCGGGCCAATTCAGGAGCAGCTTGCGATGAGCGGCCCAGTACCGGCTAAGGCCGACGCGGGGGAAGATCCAATGTTCGCTGGCAACGACGGCGCCGATGGGCAGCAGGACCAGGCCGTAGATGCCGAGAAAGTCCATCAGGCCGGTGAAGGCGAACGGGAAGGCGGCGATCACGGTGGTGATGCTTCCGACGGCCAGGGTGACACGCCATCGGGGCCAGTTGGGGCTGACGGCTTGGAAGGCCAACCCGGAGCGGTAAAGGGTGGGGATGGCGGTGGTCCAGCCGGCGAGCATGACCGCCAGGGCGCCCGAAATGCCCAGGACGGTGTAGGCGACGCTTCCTGAGTTCAGTTGCCCCAAGGGTTTGTCGGCCATCGAGGCGGCCGCCGCACCGAGGATGCCCGCGCCGATCCAGGCCGCGTAATGTCCCAGGAACATGCCAGTGGCGCTGCAGAGTCCGTACCAGCTCCTCTTGGCAAAGCGAAAGACGGCCATGTCGGAGAGCCCCAGGTGCATGGCGAGGTTGCAGATCCAGGCGAAGCACATGACGTGGGCGAAGCCGATCTGGTTGGCCGCGACGGTAGCTTTTCCGGTCCAGACGGATTGGCCAGCCATTTTCCAGAAGGCGCCGAAGCTGTTGATGGGGCCCACGCCGGAGACAGCGCCGAGGTAGGGCAAAGAGGCCAGGGCCGCCGCGACGAACATGAGAATCATCCACGGGGCACAGACCGAGGAAAACTGGGCGAAGCGTTTGAAGCCGGCGATGGCCCAGGCGATCATGACCGCGCCGACGGCAAGGACGACGAAGACGAAGCCGACGCTGGTGGGATAGAATTCGAGTTGGTCGGGGATGCCAAATAGCAGCGTGACGGCCGAGGCCGAGACGGTGACCATGGCGCCGGCAAGAACGCAATAGAGCAGGGCATTGCAGATGTTGTAGATAAACGAGAGCATCGGGCCGCCGATTTTGTGCAGATACCAGTAGAGAGTCAGGCGGGTGCCGGTGGCGATGGGAGCGCAGATGAGAGTCCAGGACAGGACGGCCAAAAGGTTGCCCAGGAGCAGGCCGACGACAATGTCGTGCACGCTGGCGCCCCACTGGACGAACAAGGCGCCGATGACGAACTCGGTGGCCGCGACATGTTCGCCGGCGTAGGCGCTGGCAAAGTACATCGCACGCAGAAGCCGGTTCTTGGCGACGGGTTCGCGGTCAAACTCATAGAGCTTATCCAGCTTTTTGGTAAGATCGGCGGTGCCGGAAGCTTCGGTTCCGCAAGTGGGCGATGGACTCATCCTTAGAATCTCCTATGTGTCGGTGCACTGACTGTTTTCCAGAACGAACCAGGCGGTAAGGCAATAGCGGTTCCAGTATTTCTGCTCTTGGCCGTAGCGTAGGTGTCGCAGGGTGCGGATGAGGCCAGAGCGTGGCTTTTCGCAGATGCGGTGGTCGCGCAGTTTCCAGGCGGGACGCCGTCGGAGTTGTTCGGTGACAAACGCGTGGGCCTGGCTGTAGCTGAAGAACCATTTGTGCCGGTCGGCGGGCCGGTCGGCGGGTAGGCCATAGTGGGCAAAACCGCCACGGCCGCGACTGATGGGCACACGCGCCACCTGCCAACAGTTGGGCAAAGCCATCACCACATAGCGACCGCTGACGCGCAGCAGTTCGTCGAACATGGCGTGGAGGTTGTCAAGGTGTTCGAGAACGTCGGTGCAGACGACAGCGCCGAAGTGGGCGTCGTCGAAGGGCAGGCGGTCTATTTTTTCGAGATCCAACTGGATGTCCGGTGTGCCGGCGACATCAATCCCGGTGTAGGGCTGGTCGGGCAGCAGTTGTTTGAGCACGGCCTGGTCACATCCCACGTCGAGGATGGAGCCTTGCAGGTACTGGCGAAAATGGTCCGCCAGGTAAGCGGTACGGTCGCGTCGTTGGTTGAATCGAGTGTAATCCACGGGAATTGTCATAGTATTTCACGCGTTATCTTGCCAGGGCCAGACCGCACGGGGCCAGTTGGTTCCTGGATATGTCTATCAGGTCGTTAGAATATCTCTCTCCAGGGAGCATCGTAATGGCCCGTCGTGGCCAGGTCAACGATGTCGCGGGCGATTCGTTGGCAGTTGAACGCCTTATGGGCGTGTTCCATGCCTTGCTTGGCGATCTGGCGGCGCTCGTCGTCGTGGTCGAGATAGTAGTCGATGAGCTCGAGGCACTGGTTGGGGGTTTCGAAGTACGCCAGGTGTTTGCCATCGGCAAAGAGCAGCTGGCCGTCGGGGACGGCGCGCCCGACAACAAAAGCCCCGCACCCGACGCTGTTGATCAACCTGTCCGAGTGGTACATGCGGATATTGTTGGAGGCGTTGACCGAAAGC
>CAYNXW010000008.1:0-23521 GCA_964401265.1 uncultured Pirellulales bacterium
GCGCAGGGGGGCAAGACGGGGGGTAAGCGGGTGATTGTGTATGGTCATTATGATGTACAGCCTGAGGATCCGCGGGGTGAGTGGTTGACGGAGCCTTTTGAGCCGGTGGAGCGGGCGGGGTATTTGTACGGTCGGGGGACGACGGATGACAAGGGGCAGTTGTGGGCGCATGTGAAGGGGGTGGAGGCGGTGTTGCGTCAGGCGGGTGAGTTGGGGGTGGAGGTGGTGTTTCTGGTGGAGGGTGAGGAGGAGTGCGGGGGGAGCGGGTTGGAAGATTATGTGGTAGCGAATGCGGGTGCGTTGCGGGAGGGGCTGGTGGGGTGTGTGGTGTCGGACACGTCGATGTACGGGCCGGGTCGGCCGGCGGTGACGTATGGGTTGCGGGGGACGGCGGGGTTGGAGGTGCGAGTGCACGGGCCCGGGCGGGATTTGCATTCGGGCCAATATGGTGGGGCGGTGGGCAATCCGGTGCAGGCGTTGGCGTGGATGCTGGGTGAGTGCGTGGGGCGTGACGGGGTGGTGGAGGTGCCAGGGTTTTATGAGGGGGTGGGGGAAATGGCGATGTGGGAGCGTGAGAATATCGAGCGGTTGGGTTATGATGAGGCGGCGCTGGCGGCGGAGGCGGGTGTTGCGGCGTTGTGGGGGGAGCAGGGCAGGGGGGCGTTGGAGCGGATGTGGGCGCGGCCTACGTTTGAGGTGAATGGGATTTATGGGGGGTATACGGGCGAGGGGGGCAAGACGATTATTCCGTCGTCGGCGACGGCGAAGTTGAGCATGCGGCTGGTGCCGGGGCAGGCCTGGCGTCAGGTGGTGGAGGCGACGGTGTCTCATCTGGAGCGTTTGTGTCCTGAGTTTGCGCGGCTGGAGGTGCTGGACTCGGGCGGGGCTGATCCGGTGTTGATGGATGTGGATTCGGAGTTGATGCGGGCGGGGTTGCGTGCGTTGGAGGCGGGTTTTGGGGTAGAGCCGGAGTTGATTCGGTGTGGGGGGTCGATCCCGGTGGTGAGTGTGCTGGAGCGGGAGTTGGGGGCGCCGGTGTTGTTGATGGGGCTGGGGTTGGATTCGGACGGGGCGCATTCGCCGAACGAGCGGTTTGCGGTGGAGCACATGGTGAAGGGTGCGAAGGCGTCGGCGGCGTTGTTGATGCAGTTGGGGGAGAGTCAGGCGTGAGCCCACCGGAGATTCCGTCAGCCGCCACGGGAGGCCCATGCCGAGCGCTTGCCAAGAGAGGTGAAGTATGTTTACGGGTACAGGATGAAAATGTTGACAGGCTCCGGTTCATAGGAGGTACGAAGGGATACAGGCAGAGAGAGGCACAGAGGGGAGGTGTCGCCTTGGGCGACGAGGGGTTTTAGGGCGGGCAAGATGTGCGCGACACGCAAGGACGGGACGCTCTGGCCACGACGGATTCCCATGGCACGGGGGGTGGTTAGTACTACAACGCTACAAGGATATTTCGTTTGGACGATAATCGGTTACTTTGCAGTTTGTTATCCTCTTTCTCATGTCGCCCCTTCAGGGCTTTAGGGTCTGTTGTGGTTTTCCAACCCCGGGCGATGCGCTGGGCTATTTCATAGCACCCCTTTGGGGTTTTTGATGTTTGGCTGAGAGCACATTGTGTAGCGTTGTAGTATTAGGCGGTCTGGGCGACGGCTTGGTATTGTTGGAAGAGGGTGTCGAAGACGGCGTTCCAGGAGCGGTTGAGGGCGTATTGTCGGGCGTTCTGGCCCATTTGTTGTCGACGGGCGGGGTTGTGGATGAGGAGGTCGAGTTTTTGGGCGAAGTCGGCGGGTGAGTGGGTGACGAAGCCGGTGTGGTCGTGGTTGACGATTTCCTTGGGGCCCATTTTGTCGGTGACGATGACGGGTATTTTGGAGGCCATGGCTTCGAGGACGACGTTGCCGAAGGTGTCGGCGGTGGAGGGGAAGACGAAGATGTCGGCGGAGGCGTAGGCGGTGCTGAGGTCGTCTCCTTTGAGGAAGCCTCTGAAATCGGCGTGGGGGAGGAGTTGTTTCATTTCGGGCAGGTAGGGGCCGTCGCCGACGATGACGAGTTGGGCGTCTTGTTTATCGCGGAAGATGTCGACGAGGACGGCGAGGTTTTTTTCGAGGGAGACGCGGCCGACGTAGAGGACGACGACGTGGTTGTCATGGTGTTGGCGGCGGCGAGGGTGGAAGGTGTCGGTGTCGATGCCTCGGGAGAAGATGTCGACGGGTGTTTTGAGGCGTTGTGTGAGTTGTTTTTTGACGGATTGGGAGGGAGCCAGGACGAGTGCGGGGTGGTTGTAGAACCATTCGAGATAGTCCCAGGTGAGGTTTTCGGTGCGTTGGGGCGAGCGGGAGGTGGGGAGTTTGAATTTTTGGACGAGTTTTTCGACGCGGGTTCGGACGTAGTCGGGCAAGGCGGTGTGGTAGGAGCCGATGATGGGGCAGTTGGCGTGTCGGGCGGCGAGGAGTCCGGTGAGGCCTATGGAGCCGGGTGTGGCGAGGTGGACGAGGTCGTAGGCGGTTTTCTGGAAGTCGCGGAAGAGGCGGAAGCGGGCGACTTTGAGGTCGAAGATCATGTCGAAGTAGATGTCGACGGGCAGGCGGGGCTTGTAGCGGAGGATGCGTACGGAGCCTCGGGTTTCGATGTGGTCGTCTTTGTCGGTGTAGGCGTAGATATCGAGTCGGCGTTTTTTGGCCTGGCAGTAGTCGGTGAGGTGGCGGAAGGTGTTGGCGACGCCGTTGACTTCGTCGTAGGTATCGGTGAAGAGGGCGATGTTCATGGGGGGGACTCCAGCCTGTATTGTTTAGGGGTTCTGGTTTTGCGGGTGTTCTTGAGGGGGCACTGGGTCGTTGTTGTCTCAGTTTATCCTGGATATGCAGGCTGCTATGTCTGGGGGCGAACAGGCCTGGTTTTTGGGCGGCCCAAAAAAGGCTGGTTAGAAGCAGTCCGTGGATGTTCTTACTTCTGTTACTGCTTGTGGCTGTCCTTGAGCGAAGGGGCAGGGATGGTTATTTTTCCGGTGAGGGGTCGGAGGGGGTGAGTGTTTTTTGGGGGGTGTTCTGGCGTTTTTTTTTGGTTTTGGAGGGTGTTGGTTTGTGGGTAAGGACGACCTTTATGAGTTCCACGATGTTGGTGACTCCGAGTTTTTGCATGAGGTGGCTGCGATGGTCTTCGACGGTGCGGACGGAGCGATGGAGGATACGGCCGATTTGACGATTGCTTTTGCCTTCGACGATGAATTGCAGGACGCGTTTTTCGGCGCGTGTGAGGGGTTCTGCAGCGGGTAGTTCTTGTTTGGCGAGGGCTTTTTCGATGGCGTCAAGAAAGGAGCCGCGTTCGAGGGGTTTTTCGAGCAAATCGACGGCGCCGTCTTTCATGGCCTGGACGGTCATGGAGACGTCGGCGTAGGCGGTGAGGACGATAACGGGCAGTTCGGGGCGTACTTTTCTGACGAGCCGGAGGAGGTCGAGGCCGTTGAGTTCGGCCATTTTGACGTCACAAACGAAGATGTCGCAGGGGTTGTGTTCCAGGGCGTCGAGGGCAGCGAGGGGGCTGGTAAAGGTTTGGCTTTGGTAGGAGGCTCGCTCGAGGGTAATTCCGACGGCTTTGCAGACATCGGGTTCATCATCGACAAGAAAGACCATATCCTTCTTTTGATCAGACATACCAACCCCTTTGATGCGTGCCGAAAGAAGCACATCCCCCCCAGTCGAGGAGG
This sequence comes from uncultured Pirellulales bacterium, assembly GCA_964401265.1. GTDB lineage: Bacteria > Planctomycetota > Phycisphaerae > Sedimentisphaerales > SM23-30 > CAYNXW01. The sequence continues at coordinate 3,707 of CAYNXW010000008.1, forward strand.
TGTCCCCGTTCAGCGTCCCGACTATGACCTTTTTGGTAACCGCTCACGCATGACTATATGGCTTGCGGGTGGGTTTTGCAAGGGCGATTTGGTTGAATCTGGCACTTTTTCTTTCAGATTACGGTTTGTAGCGGCTGGGTGATCTGTAGTGGTGGCAGGGGCTGCCCGGGGGCGTTGAGGCGGTCTGGTTGCGGCATGTAAAAGGTTTTATTAGAAGGGTTTATGTTTCCTGGTTGTTGGGCGGTGTTGCTGATGGTGGGCGGGTGGTCTTGTTTATGATTTGTTTACATGCCCAGCGGATTGGGTGGCTGGCGACGTGTGTGGGGCGCCAAGGGCAGGGTGAGGCGGAAGGTGACGCCTTTGCCGGGGCGGTTGTCGACGATGACCTTGCCGCCGTGGCCCTCGACAATGTGTTGGACGATGGGCAGGCCCAGTCCGGTGCCCTGGCTTGGTGGTTTGGTGGTGAAGAAGGGTTCGAAGAGTCTGGGCATGTGGAGGGGGTCGATGCCGCCGCAATCGTCGTCCAGCGAGAGGTGGACGTGTGTGTTGTCGGGTTGGCCGGTGATGCGGAGGGTGGTCCATCGGTTTTGGGGGGCGGCCTGGACGGCGTTTTGTATAAGGATGAAGAGGACCTGTTCGATCTGGTGGGGGTCGGCCAGTACAGGTGGTAGTTGTTCAAGGTTGTAGGTGAGCAGGTGCAGTTTGGCGCGTTGGGCGGAATCTTCGAGGGCGTAGATGGCTTGTTGGGCGAGGGCGGCGAGGCTGATGGGGGTTCGGCAGGCGCTGGCGGGTCGTCGCGGCACGGAGCGGAACTGATCGATGACCTTGATGGCGTTGGCGAGTTCCGCCAGGCTGTCGTCGATGTAGGTGGCGGCAGTGGGGCAGGCGTCAGTTTCGGTTATTTGTGTGAGGGATTCCTGGAGCAGGAGTCGGACGACGGTGAGCGGTTGGCTGAGTCGATGGGCCATGGTGGCGCCGACGACGCCGAGTTGGGTGAGTCTTTCGGCCTGGGCCATTTTTTCTCGGAAGACGTCGAGTTGTTCCTGGGCTTCTTTTTGCTCGCTGATATCGGTGAGGACAATGAAGCATCCGGTGTAGTTGTGTTGATTGTCGAAGAAGCCTCTGGCGGAGACGAGGGTGGGTACTTGGGAGCCGTCCTTTTTTTGGATCTTCATTTCGTAGCGTACGGGTTTGCCTTTTCGGCGGCGGACTTGCTGGTGCTGGTAGGCGGCGAGGGAATCGGGGCTGACTAAGAGGCTGGCGGGGTTTCCCAGGAGTTCGTTTGGGGCGCGTCCGGTGATATCGCAGAGTCTCTGGTTGACGTAGGTGAGTATGTTGTCGGCGTTGTGGATGGCGAAGCCTTCGCTCATGGTATCGATGAGTGTGCGGTAGTGGAGTTCTTTTTCTCGGGCGTTTTCTTCGGCCAGCTTAGTTTCTGTGATATCCAGAGCGATTCCGAGGGCACGTTGTATGGGTTTGGAGTCGTGTAATGGCTGTATGCTCATGCGGTAGTGTCTTTTTTTTCCCTGTACGACGGTGACGGTTTCGCGTTCGACGCCTCTGGAGGAGTCGATGACATGTCGGATGGCTTGCATGTGTTGATCGGCCTGAGGTCGCGGGAAGATATCCCACATGGTGCGTCCGATGACGGCTTGAGGAGTGCTGCCGAGTTGTTGGGCGCCGAGGCCGTTGACGAAATGGTAGATGCCCTGTCGGTCGATGGTGAAGATGGCGGCATGGGCGTTTTCGACGAGGGTGCGATATTGTTCTTCACTTTGTCGCAGGGCGAGCTGGACTTGTTGGTGGGCGAGGGCGTTGGCGAAGGTATCGGCGATCATGCGTAGGGAGGTGATGGTATCGCGGGGCCAGGCATGTTCGTTGTGGTGGACGTAGAAGCCGAGGTAGCCGGTGGTGGTGTCTGCGTGGAGGAGGGGGATCAAGGCGGCGGCTTGGATGTCGGCTTTTTGGCAGCGTTGGCGGTCGTGGTGGGCCTGGTCGGGCCAGTCGTTGAGTCGGGCGATGTTGATGATTTGTCGATTCTGGAGCCGGTTTATGGTCCAGTTGCCGTGGAGTGCTTGCCAGGTGTGGGGTGGGGTTTGTTGGCAGGCGTCGGGGTGGCCCCAGAGATGGGTGCAGCGGGCGGGTAGGCCTTGGGGTGCAAACTGGACGACGACGGCGGCGTGGGCGCCGACAAAGTGGGCGACTTCTTTGAGGGCGTTCTTGACGGCGGGTTCGAGCTGGTCGGGTTCGAGGCCTACAAATCGGGTGGAGATGTTGGCGAGGAGTTTGAGCAAATCGCTGCGTTTGTGCAGGGCGTCGGCGGCGAGTTTGAGTTTGGTGATGTCTCGGTTGAGGCCGATGATGCCGACGATGTTTCCGTCGGGGCCGTACCAGGGCATTTTGGAGACGGAGGCCCATCGATGGTCGTTGGGGTCGTCGCTTGCGGATTGCAGGTTGTTGAGGAGGGGCTTTCCAGTGGTTGTGACGCGTTTTTCTTCCTGTCTGAAGGCCTGGAGCTGTTCTGGCGTAAAAACGCCGAAGTCTGCGTCGGTTTTGCCGATGAGTTTTTCCTCACTGTCGACATTAAGGACCTTGGTGCAGAAGGCATTGGCGAAAAGGAAGCGGCCCTGGGTGTCTTTGAGGTAGACGGAGTAAGGCAGGTTGTCGACGATAGTCTGCAGGAGTTGTCGTTCGGCCTGGAGGGTCTGGTGGGTTTGGCGGTGTTGGGTGATTTCGTGTTGTAGTCTTTGGTTGGCGGCGGCGAGGTCGGCGGTGCGTTGGCCGACGAGGTGTTCGAGATGGGAGCGGTACTGGTCGAGTTCATCTTCGTTCTGTTTTCGTTGGGTGATGTCGCGAATGACGGTGACGACACGGACGACGCGTCCTGATTCGATGACGGGTATTTTTCTGCATTCGGTGGTGTGGTGTCGGCCGTTGATTTCGTAGCATTCTTCGGTGGTTAGGACGTTGCCTTGCTTGAATACCTGGCGGTATTCGCGGCGTATTTTGTCGTCGAGGAATTTGAATAGGTCAAAGGGGGTTTTTTCCTGCCAATGAGGGTCGCAGCCGTTCTGTGTGCACCAGTTGACGAGGGCGTGGTTTGCCAGGAGGATGTGGAAGTCGGCGTCGATGACGTGGACCATGTCGTCCATGGCGTCGATGGTGGTGCGGTATTGCTGTTCGGACTGTTTCAGGGCGTTCTGGATGAGTTTTTGTTCGGAGATGTCGCGGGCGATGCCTTGCATGGTGCCGTCGGGTAGCATGCGGGCGTGGACTTCGGCGAGGAAGAGGGAGCCGTCTTTGCGGCGGATGCGTCTTTGGATTTCGACGGTGTGTCCGGTGCGGAGTTTGTCGAAGCGGAAAGGTTCTTTTTGTAGGTCTTGTTCGGGGATAAGGTCGGCGAGGGAGAGGTTGAGCAGTTCTTGTCGGGAGTAGCCGGTGAGTTGGCAGCCGGCGTCGTTGACGTCGAGGAACTTGCCGTGGTTGTCGGTGGTGGTGATCCAGTCGGGGCTTTGTTCCATGAGGAGGCGGTAGTGGTCGGCGGTTTGGGGCGAGTGGTGGGGCGGGCTCTCATGGGCGAGCCGGGCGCGCAGGTGCTGGAGTTCTTTGATGAGCAGTTCTTTGGGTTTGTCGATATCGTTCACCTTAGTCACCGCCTGCGCTTAGCGTTTTTTTTGAGTGAGTCCTGGTGCATGTTTTTTGTCGCGTGGGTGTCGGCGTGGCCGTTCGTGTGGCCTTGGGGTCGGGTGGCCCTTTTTCTGTACATATCGGACGTTGGTGGTCTATCATGGTTTTGTCGGCGTGCTGTTTTCCTGTGGTCGGCGGTCGGTTCTGCGTTGTGGAGGCCCTTGACGCTCGATGTCTTATCTATTATACTAAAAAGTACGCAATCGGTCACTGGCAAATCATTTGGCGGTGTGGGCGAGGGTGCAGGAGCGGAGGACAAAGGAGAAGGGAATGGGCAGGGGAATTGTATGGGTGGTTGTCTTTGGGGTGTCGGTCATGCGGGCGTTTGGGGCGGACGATCTGGCGCCGCCGTCGTGGCGGGGTCAGGTGGGCAGTACGTATCAGCTCTGGACGTTTGACGACGCGGACAATCCGGCGGCGCCAGAGGGGTTGGAGAACGCGACGGGGACGGCGGAGGCGATGATCACGGTGAGTGCGATCGGGGCGGGCTGGCTGTTTAATCTGGGGGGGATGGGCACTCAGACGGGTTGGTGGGACCTGGGTGGCGAGGGTGGCGGGATGGTCTTTGAGATCACTGATAGCGGTGGGCCTTACGTGGACAAGGAAGTCTGGGTTCAGGTGACGTATTATGAGGATTGGAGTCAGGCGCCGGCGGTGGCGGTGTCGGGGGCGAGTTTTTTGAGTGAGCAGACGTTGCTGGTGGAGGACGCGGGTGACGGGGCGTTGTGGCGTTTGCACCAGAGTCGTTGGCGGATGGCGCCGAGCGAGGGGGCGGTGTCGGTGGTGCTGACGGCGGATGCGGCTTGGGGGACGGTGGTGGATGAGGTGGTGGTGGACACACTGTCGGGGGAGGCGGTGTGCTTGGTGGACGAGGGTGATCTGGCGGCGTTGTCGGCGGCGTGGTTGAGCGAGGGGTCTGGGTTGGGGGCGGATCTGAATGGTGACGAGGTGGTGAATTTGAAGGATTACGCGATACTGGCGTCGTTGTGGCTTGAGCCATGTCCGGTGGATTGGCCTTTGCCTTGAGGGTTTGGGGCGGGTTTTGAGGGAGTCCTGGGCGGGGGCGTCAGGTTGGTTAGAGGTCTGGGACGACCTCGCAGACGAAATCTCCGGTGGGTTCGATTTTGAAGACGTAGATGAGTCCGGGTTGGAGTTCTTTGTAGAGGGCGTGTCCTTCGATGGCTTTGATGCCGGCGTGTTCGAGTCGTTTGGGGTCGTTGGCGAGGCTCCAGATTTCCTGCCAGAAGCGTTTTCGGTCTCGTAGCGAGAGTTTGGCGGCGATGTCGGCGTAGCGTTTGGGTTGGGCGCCGGGTTCTTCGATGGGCAAGCCCTGGTGGGGGGTCATCGTTTCGCCATAGATGCGTCGCCAGAGGTAGAGGGAGCGTTCTTTGCCGTCGATGACGAGTTGGTCGGTGAATTTGACGATGAGGGCGTCGAAGTAGATGACGTCGCCGGGGATTTCGTATTCGCGTTCGAGGACGCGTTTGAGGGGGTCGTTTCGGTCGGTTTCGACAAAGAGCAGTCGGGTGTGGAGCTGGCCCTGGCGGGTTTGCTGGCTGATGACCTTGGCGTAGCCGATCTGGTCTTCGTCGGTGAGGTTGTTGATGGCTTCTTTGAGGTGTTTGTTTTCGGTGAGGAGTTGGTAGAAGGATCGTCCGGAGACGAGCAGGCCCGAGGCGAACAGGCCGGCCAGGGTGGCGGCGCAGAGCAGGACGACGGCGGCGAGGCCGGGGATTTTGCCTTGTCGGCGTGATGGGCCCTTTGTGTTGGGAGGTTGGATGGTGGTCGGCACGGGATTTTTCCTTGTGGTTGGCGCTATTGGGGCGTGTGTTTGTCTGGGCTTTTCTTGGAGCGTATGTAGTATAACATCGGCGAGGGGTGTCGGCTGCATCAAAAGGGGCGTGTCGGTGGGGCGGACCGGCCTTATCGGACCCTCCTTGTTTTATCGGACTTTTGTGCGGGGTAACTTCGGTGTTGGGGGGGATTTGTATTGAGGTTTTGCGGCGGCGGGTGGCAGAGGTTTACGCGGTAAATCGATGGTGAACTCCCATCAAGCTGACAAATCGCCATCGGTCTGCCTTGCAGACCGCTGCCACCCGTCGATGAGTGCTTAATCTGGGAGCGTGTTATGTTCTTTCTTATCACGCCCCTTCAGGGCTTTAAGCTGTTTGGTGATTTTTCCACCCAGGGCGATGCCCTGGGCTATTTCATGTCGCCCCGTTGGGGCTTTAGTGGTCGAGCGGCAACGTATTATGTAGTGTTGCAGCGGTAGTGTTATGGGACTTTTGTGCGAGGTAACTTCGGTGTTGGGGGGGATTTGTATTGAGGTTTTGCGGCGGGTGGCAGCGGTTTACACAGTAAGCTGATGATGAACTCCCATCAAGGTGACAAATCGCCATCGGTCTGCTTCGCAGACCGCTGCCACCCGTGGCATTGACTGTTGGTAGGACCACGTTCAGTCGCGATGTTTTTACGGCTGGGGGGCTTGGGGGCAGGTCCGGGTTGGCGCATGGCTGGGGGGTAGCGATGAGTTCTTTGTTTTTCAAGGTTGACGCGGCGGTTTGTGACGGTAAACTTGACGGACAAGTGTAGCGAACGGGGGGTGAGGGCCGATATCAGGTGAAGCTGTACCGGGCTTAGGGATCGGCTGTGTAGAAGTGATTGACTGCGTAAAAGAGAGGTGGATACACCATGCCGCAGACAATAGAGGATTTTGTAGCGAAGCTGAAGAACGACGGGGTGGAGGCGGGTCAGGCGGCCGCTGAGCAACTGCAGGCCGATGCCAAGGCGCAGGCGGCGGCGGTGGTCGAGGAGGCCAAGGCCGAGGCAGCCAAGATTGTGGCAGGCGCCGAGGCGCAGGCGGCGAGCATTTTGACCAAGGGTCGTAATGAGCTGAAGCTGGCGTCGCGTGACGCGGTGCTGCGTTTGCGTGAGACGATCGTGGCGGGGTTGCGGGCGGTGCTTCGAGGGCCGGTGGAGGCGCAGCTTGGTGACGCGGAGTTTTTGGCGCCGCTGTTGCACGATGTGGTACGTCAGTACGCACGGGCGGATTGTGAGCGTGAGACGACGATAACGATCAATTTGCCTCCGGAGCAGTGTGCACAGCTGGCGACGTGGGCGATCGGGGAGTTGGGTCGCACGGCGAAGACGCGTGACGCGAACGTGCAGCTCAAGTCGCCTCAGGGCGAGTATGTGGATGAGACAGCGGGCCCGGAGGGTGACTTTGTGAGCATCGACCTGAAGGGGATGCTGGCGGAGGCGGGCTTTGAGTATCGCGTGACGGGGGCGACGGTGGAAGTGACGGTGGATTCGGTGGTGGATACGCTAAGCGATCTGGTGGGTGTGCGTGTTCGGGAACTGCTGGACGAAGCGATGAAGGAAGCCCAAGCACAGTAGCGTATGCCAGGATCGAACTATTACATATTGAGTCATTTGCCGGGTTTGGGGGGCTTTGGCAGTGAGCCGACGGTTTCAGCGGTGGAGCTGGCTGATCAGGTGGCGTTTGACGCGACGGCAGGCGAGCTGGTGCGAGCGGTCTTGCTGGGGGATGATCTGTTGATGCGTCAGAGTGTTCTGTCGGGTGAGCTCAAGGCGCAGGATGTCTCGCCGGCGGTGCTGACGCTGCGTCAGGTACGGGACGAGGAGCCTTTGCCTGTTGAGCTGAGTGTGGCCAAGCAAGAAGAGGGGGCTGAGCGGCAGGTGGTGGACCGGCTGTGGTCGGCGTACTTTAATTATGGTGGGGCGGTGGCACGGCGGGGCGGCAGCGAGCTGTTGCTGGGGTGGCTGAGTTTTGAATTGGCGTTGCGTAATGAGCTGGCGGAGGCTCGGGCCAAGGCGTTGGAGCTGGAGGGGCAGGACTACGTGGTGCGGGCGGCGCTGGCGGGGAGTGATTATGATTTTGGGCCCTTGCTGACGGAGTGGGCCAGTGCGGCGACGCCCTTGGCGGGGTTGCGGGTGCTGGATCGAGCGCGGTGGGGTTGGCTTGAAGAGCATGGGTCGTGGTTTAGCTTTGGATACGATGAATTGGTGGCATATGCCGCCAAGCTGATGTTGCTGCATCGTTGGGGTCGTGTGGCGCGTGCCGAGCAAGGCATGGCGGCGGGCGGCGTAGCGGGGCAGTCTATCTCGGAAAGGACGACACCGTGAACGGAAGAATCGTTGTGGTCTACGGTAACCTGGTGATCGCCGAGACGCAAGGGCAGGTGACGCAGAACTCGATGTGTCATTGTCTGCGTTCGGACGGGGCGCGTCTGCTGGGCGAGGTGATTCGTATCCGGAATCGGATGGTGGACGTACAGTTGTTCGAGGAGACGCGTGGTCTTCGTGTGGGCGATACGGTGGAGTTCACGACGGAGATGCTTTCGGTGGTGGTGGGTCCGGGGCTTCTGGGTCAGATTTATGATGGTTTGCAGAACCCGCTGCCGCGACTGGCCCAAGAGGTGGGTTTTTTCCTGGAGCCGGGCCACTATATTGATGGTTTGCGGACGGATTTGAAATGGCAGTTCACGCCGACGGCGTCGGTGGGAGACATGATTCAGGCGGGCGAGACGCTGGGGACGGTGCCGGAGGGGATATTTGAGCATCGGATCATGGCGCCGTTTACGTTGCGGGGCAAGTGGACGCTCAAGAAGCTGGCGGCGGCGGGCGAGTACACGGTGGATGAGGAGATCGCGGTGCTGGCGGACGCGTCGGGTCATGAGCGGTCGGTGTGCATGCAGCAGAATTGGCCTACGAAGGTGCCGTTGAACGTCTCGCGTCGGCGGTTGATGCCGAGCGAGCCTCTGGTGTCTCGAATTCGTATTATTGATTCGATGTTTCCGATTTTGCGGGGCGGGACGTATTGTATTCCGGGGCCTTTCGGGGCGGGCAAGACGGTGCTGCAGCAGATCACGTCGCGTCACGCGGAGGTGGACATTGTAATCATCGCGGCGTGCGGCGAACGTGCGGGCGAGGTGGTGGAGACGCTCAAGGAATTTCCGGAGCTGATCGACCCGCGGACGGATCGGCCTTTGATGGAGCGAACGGTCATTATTGCGAACACGTCGGCGATGCCGGTGGCGGCACGTGAGGCGTCGGTGTATACGGCGGCGACGCTGGGCGAGTATTATCGTCAGATGGGGCTTAACGTGTTGCTGCTGGCGGATTCGACGTCGCGTTGGGCTCAGGCGATGCGTGAGTTGTCGGGTCGGCTGGAAGAGATACCGGGGGAAGAGGCGTTTCCGGCGTATCTGGAAAGCCGAATCGCGAGCTTTTACGAGCGGGCGGGCGCGTTGGAATTGCACAACGGGGAGGTGGGTTCGCTGACGATTGGCGGAACGGTCAGTCCGGCGGGCGGTAACTTTGAAGAGCCGGTGACGCAGGCGACGCTGAAGGTGGTGGGTGCGTTTCATGGTCTGAGCCGGGCGCGAAGCGACGCACGGCGTTATCCGTCGATTGATCCGCTGGATTCGTGGAGCAAGTATCAGGGGATCATCGAGCCGGCCAAGGTGACGCAGGTCAAGCAGGTGCTGCGGCGTGGTAACGAGGTGCAGCAGATGATGGCGGTGGTGGGTGAGGAGGGCACCAGCGCGGATGACTTCACGATGGCGTTGAAGGCGGACTTTTTTGACAATTGTTTTCTGCAGCAGAACGCTTTTGACGCGGTGGACGCGGCGACGCCGGCGGAGCGGCAGCGATTCGTGTTTGACAAGGTGCTCGATATTCTGGGCATGGACTTCGATTTCACGGACAAGGGTCAGGCCCGCGAGACGCTGGTGCGGATATCGGATCTGTTCCGCAACTGGAATTTTGCCGCGACGGATTCGGACGAATATAACGAGATTTTGCGTCAGATCGACGCCTTCATCGAGACGAAAGGCCGTCAACATGCGTAAGTATTATGACGAAATCACCCGGATCGCGGGCAACGTGGTCACCGTGCAGGCGACGGGGGTGGGCTACGACGAGCTGGCGGTGATCACCAGTGATCGGGGCAAGAGTCTGGCTCAGGTGATTCGGGTGGAAGGCGACCAGGTGAGTCTGCAGGTATTTGCGGGCACGCAGGGCGTGTCGAACAAGAGCCGGGTGGAGTTTTTACATCGGCCGATGCAGGTGCCCTTTGGCGATCAGTTGCTGGGGCGGGTGTTCAATGGGGCGGGCAGCCCGCGGGACGGTCGGCCTCCGGTGGAGGCGGAGCCGGTGGATATCGGTTCGCCGACGGTGAACCCGACGCAGCGGCGTATGCCGGACCAGATGGTGCACACGGGTATTCCGATGATCGACGTGTTCAACTCGCTGGTGGAATCGCAGAAGCTGCCGATTTTTTCGGTGGCGGGTGAGCCTTACAACGAGTTGCTGGCGCGGGTGGGTCTTCAGGCTGAGGCGGACGTAATTATTCTGGGCGGGATGGGGCTGCGGCACGACGACTATTTGAAATTCCGGGACACGTTCGACGAGGGTGGGGTGCTGGGTCGGACGATCATGTTTATCCATACGGCGGCGGATCCGGCGGTGGAGGCGTTGCTGGTGCCGGACTTGTGTCTGGCGGTGGGTGAGCAGTACGCGTTGCAGAACAAGAAGGTGCTGGTGCTGCTGACGGACATGACGTCGTTTGCGGACGCGTTGAAGGAAATTTCCATTATCATGGAGCAGATTCCGTCGAACCGGGGTTATCCGGGCGATTTGTACACGCAGCTGGCGCGTCGTTATGAGAAGGCGGTGGACTTTGCCAAGGCCGGTTCGATGACGGTGTTGGCGTGTGTGACGATGCCGGGCGACGACGTGACGCACCCGGTGCCGGACAACACGGGTTACATTACCGAGGGCCAGTTCTACCTGCGAAATGGTCGGATCGAGCCGTTCGGTTCGCTCAGTCGGCTCAAGCAGCAGGTCAACGGCGAGACGCGGGACGACCACCGGGCGATTATGGATGCTTGCATTCAGCTTTACGCCTTGTGTCGCGAGAGTCGCGAGAAGCGTGACATGGGCTTTGAGATGTCGGACTGGGACGAGAAGCTGCTCAATTATGGGGAGCTTTTCGAGAAGCAGATCATGGATTTGTCGGTGAATATTCCGCTGTTCGAGGCGTTGGACAGGTGCTGGGAGATTCTGGCGTCGTGTTTCGAGCCGGCGGAGGTGGGTATTCGTCGTTCGATCGTAGATGCGCATTGGCCCAAGTCGAAGGCGACCAAGGCGCAGGAGCAGACTGAAGCGGTCACGGCCTAAGACAGGCGTAAGGCGAACGGATGGCTAAGAAAGTCAAACTAACCAGGCCTGAGCTAAAGCGTTACCGCGATCAACTGACGCGGTTCGAGCGTTATCTGCCCATGCTCAAGCTCAAGCAGCAGCAGTTGCAGATTGCGGTGCGGGATATTGCTCGGCAGCGTAAGGCGGCGCAGCAGGCGTTGGACGTGGCGCGGGGCCAGTTTGAGCCTTACCAGGCGGTGCTGGCGGACGTGGCGGGGGTGAACGTGGAGCAGCTGGCGGAGCCGGACGAGGTGCGGACGGGCCGGGCCAATATTGCCGGGGTGAATATTCCGGTGTTTGAGGACATATCGTTCCCGCAGGCACAGTACAGTTTGTTTGCGACGCCGGCGTGGGTGGACCGGGCGTTGCTGGATTTGCGTCAGGTGAGCCGGCGGGAATCGGAGCTGGAGATTGTCAAGCAGCAGTACAGCACGCTGCAAGACGAGTTGACCAAGATCAGTCAGCGGGTGAATTTGTTTGAGAAGGTGAAGATTCCCGAGGCGCGTGAGGCGATACGGTTGATCCGGATCAAGCTGGGCGACGAGATGGCTGCGGGCGTGTGCCGGGCGAAGATCGCCAAGGCGAAGATAGCTGCCACGAGCGGTTTGCAGGACTGGGAAGAACAGGCATAAGGACGCGGGCGTCTTAGGCCTTTTGAAGGTACAACGCGTATGATCGTTGAAATGAAAAAAGTGTACGTGGCGGTTCGGTGGTCCGACCGCGAGCGTCTGCTCAACACGTTGGGCCAGTTGGAGCTGGTGCACATCTACCCGGTGGATGCGGAGCGAGCTCAGCCGGACGAGCAGACGGTGACGACGATCGATCGGATAGGGCGGGCGTTACAGATTTTGGGGCAGGTCTCGGCGGCGGGGGCCAAGCCGGCGACGACTGTTACCGAGGCGGTGGACGAGGTGCTTCGTCTTCAGCGTGAAGCGGCCGAGCTGAGCAGTCGGCTGAACAGTCTGCATCAGCAGGTTCAACGTCAGGAGATGTGGGGGCAGATGTGTCTGGCGGACGTTGAGCAGCTCAAGCAGAGGGGTGTGCACGTGTCGTTCGCGTCGATGCGGCGCGACGAGGTGGCCTCTATCGAGGCGGACTGCGTCGAGGTGTTGGCTGATCAAGGCGGCGGGCGTGTGCTCGTGGCGCTGGCGCACGGCGACGACGAACTGACCTTGCCGGAGGGGGCCCAGGCGTTGGAGCTGCCCAATCGGGATCGTCCGAGCCTGTTGGCGGAAGCCGGCGAGGTGGATGAGAAGCTTCAGGGGCATCAGCAGCGGCTGGCGGCGTTGGCGCATCTTGTCGAGCCGATGGAGCAGGAGAAGGCGCACCTGGAGGAGCGAGCAGAATATACCAAGGCGTTGCGCAGCGCGGTGGATACCGCCGACGTGTTTGCGATGCAGGGGTGGGCGCCGGCGGAGGATACGGATCGCCTGACGGCGGCGTTGGCCGAGCAGGGCGTCGAGTCGGCTGTTGAGGTGGGCGAAGCGGCGCCGGAGGAAGAGCCGCCGACGATGGTGCGTTATCCGAAGTGGGCGATGCCGATCAAGGGTTTGTTCAATATACTGGGGACGGTGGCGGGTTATCGTGAGTACGATGTCTCGGCGGCGTTTATGATTGCGTTGCCGTTGTTTGCCGCCATGCTGGTGGGCGACGGCGGATACGGGGCGGTGCTGTTGTTTGGGCCTTTGCTGATGTGGCGCAAGGTGGGCCCGGCGTTGGGAGAGGAGTTTACGAAACTGTTGATGATTGTGGGGGCGGTGGCGATTGTGTGGGGGGTGCTGACGGCGAACTTTTTCGGCGTGGTGTTGTACGAGCCGTGGATTCCGGTGAACATGTCGGACGCGTCGCGGAACCTGGTGATGGGCATCACGTTCTACATTGCGGCGATTCATCTGTCGCTGGCGCAGTTGTGGCGGGCGGTGACGGTTTGGCCCAGTTTGCGTGCTCTGTCGGGTGTGGGCTGGGGCGTGTTTATCTGGGGCATGCTGGGGGTGGTGAACTATTTTGTGTTGAATCATCCGCTGGACATGTCGACGCCGTGGCCTTACCTGTTGTTGGTCGGTGCGGTGCTGGCGATTGTGTTTGAGCAGCCGAGCAAGAACCCGCTGAAGATGTTGGCGATGGGGCTGGCGAATTTTCCGCTGTCGATGCTGTCGGCGTTTTCTGACGTGATCAGCTATGTGAGGTTGATGGCGGTGGGGCTGGCCAGCGGAGTGTTGGCGGCGAGTTTCAACGAGTTGGCGTTGTCGACGGGGTCATGGCTGCTGGCGGCGCCGATTTTGGTGGCGGGCCATGGGCTCAATATCGGTTTGGCGTTGATTGCACTATTCGCACATGGTGTGCGGTTGAATATGTTGGAGTTTTCAAACAACCTGGGCATGCAGTGGAGCGGTTACGCCTATGCTCCGTTCGCGGCGTCCCACATTGAGGAGAGCAAATCATGATGGAAAGCGTAATGCCTATGACGACTCTGGCGGAAATTTCAGGGCAAGGCTGGTTGTTTTTGGGGCAATTGGGTGCAGCGTTGGCGTTGGGTCTGGGTGCGTTGGGCAGTGCGGCGGGTATCGGTGTGGCCGGTCAAGCGGCGGCGGGCGCCTGGGCGAAAGAGGCCAAGGCGGGCAAGGGGCTGAGCTTTACGTACATCATTCTGCTGGGTATGCCCATCAGTCAGACGCTCTATGCGATGATCGTGATGAACCGGATGCGTGACGCGCTGATGCAGACGGTGGAGAACGCATCGGTGGCCCAGACGGAGCTGACGGTGACATTTGCCGGTCTGCTGCTGGCGGTGGGCGTGGCCACGGGTATTGCCGAGCTTTTTTCGGCGTGGATGCAGGGGCGTATCGGCGCCGCCGGTATTCGCGCGTTGAGCGAAGGCGAAGGCAAGGGTTTTGCGTTTTTGATTATCGCGATGGGTATCGTCGAGACGGTCGGTATCTTCGCGATGGTGTTCATGCTGGGTATGGTGCCGAGCGTCGCAACCGCGGCGAGCGCCGCGCCGTAAGGCAGCGTTGGCACTGAGCAGCAGCCTTTAGGATTGACAAGCCCCGTCCTGTAATTGGGCGGGGCTTTTTTTGCGCGCCGACGGTTGGCTCTGTGCGGCAGGTACGGGGTGAGGGGCGGTTGTGTCAGAGCGGTGCTGCGGGCTTGTGGCCCGGGGGGCGCCCTCTTGTTTTGGGGGGTGGGTCGTGTTACAAGGGTGACATGAACCTTTTTCGGGAAACAGAAGAGCGGCATTTGGCGGCGGCGGCGCCATTGGCGGTGCGGTTGCGGCCGCGAAGCCTGGAGGAGTTTGTGGGGCAGGAGGAGTTTCTGGGGCGGGGCAAGCTGCTCTGGCGGATGCTGGAGGCAGATCGGCTGACCAGCCTGGTCTTTTTTGGGCCGCCCGGGACGGGCAAGACGACGCTGGCGCATGTGATTGCGCGGAGGACGGAGGCGGCGTTTGCCCCGGCCAACGCGGCGACGATCGGGGTGGCGGAGATTCGGCGGCTGCTGGGGGCGGCGAAGGATCGGCTGGCGGCTGAGGGGCGTCGGACGGTGCTGTTTCTTGATGAGATACACCGCTTCAGCCGCAACCAGCAGGACGTGCTGCTCGATGACGTGGAGAACGGGGTGGTGATTCTGATCGGGGCGACGACGGAGAACCCGTTTTTTTCGGTGAATTCGGCGTTGGTTTCGCGGAGCACGGTGTTCGAGTTCAAGCCTTTGTCGCAGGAAGACATTGAGCGGGTGATTCGCTGGGCCCTGACGGACAGGGAGCGGGGGCTGGGCAAGCTGGCGGTGAAGATGACGGACGAGGCGTTGGGGTACCTGGCGCTGATGAGCGACGGGGACGCCCGGCGGGCGCTGACGGCGTTGGAGATCGGCGTGTTGTCGCAGGCCCAGTCGCAGCGGTCGGGCAAGGCCAGCCCAGGGGAGGACAGCGAAATCGTGTTCGACAAGGCTTTGGCGGTGGAATCGATTCAGCGCAAGGGTCTGGTCTCGGACGCGCAGGGCGATACGCATTATGATCTGGCCAGCGCGTTGCAAAAGAGCATGCGGGGCAGCGACCCGGATGCGACGGCGTATTGGCTGGCGCGGCTGATCGTGGGCGGCGAGGACCCGCGGTTTATCGCGCGGCGGATTGCCGTGACGGCGGCGGAGGACGTGGGCAATGCTGATCCGATGGCGACGGTGCTGGCGGCGGCGGCGGTGCAGATTGCCGAGTTTGTCGGGTTTCCCGAGGCGCAGCTGCCTTTGGCGCAGGCGGCGATTTACATAGCGTGTGCCCCCAAGAGCAACCGCAGCGCCCAGGCCATCTGGTCCGCGAGCAAAGAGGTGCAGCAGGGGCGGAGCAAACCGGTGCCGGGCCACCTGCAGGATGCACACTACGCCGGTGCGAAGAAGTTGGGGCGCGGTCAGGGTTACCAGTATCCTCACAACGAGCCCGATGCTTACGCGGTGCAGGAGTACCTGCCGGGGTCGAGCCCGGGTCAGTATTACCAACCTTCAGATCGGGGCTGCGAAGAGCGGATGGGGGCGTACCTGGCCAAGTTGGAGCAGATCAAGGCGCGGTTGACGGCAGGTGGGGAGGCCGGTGAAGGCACAAACGCAATACCAAGGTAGAAAAAGGCGCCCTAAACTGCTATCCTGCTGGCGTAGTTGTCGGGTGACATCACAGGGGACAAGGAAGAGGACCGTTCGTTGGAAGCACCGTCGGGTTCAACAGATGGCAAGGTAATGTGGCGGGGTCAGTTGCGGCGAAGGCTGGGGGGGTTGGAGGCCCAGGCCCGCCGGCTCAAGAGTGAGGCGGCGTGCGAGCGGCTCTGCCAGCTGGCGGAATTCGAGCAGGCCGGGACGATAATGATGTATATGTCGCTGGCGAGCGAGGTGGATACGCGACCGGCGATCGAGCGGGCGCTGGCGGCGGGCAAAACGGTAGTAGTGGGCAAGGTGGTGGGCCAAGACTGTCAGATCGAGGCGGTCCGGCTCAGTTCGCTCCATGAAGCGATGGCGCGGGATCAGTACGGTGTGCGTTACCCGGAAGACGCGACGTCGGTGGACGTGGGGGCGATTGATCTGGTGGTGGTGCCGGGGTTGGGCTTCGATGGCACGGGCAACCGGCCCGGGCGTGGCGGGGGCTACTACGATCGCTTTCTGAATACGGTCTCGCTACGGGCTTTGCGGTGCGGGTTGGCCTTTGCGGAGCAGGTGCTGGAGCATATTCCCGTGGATGAGCACGATCAGCCGGTGCATCTGCTGGTGACGGATGAGCAGACCCACCGTTTTGTCGACCGCTGAGTGGTAGCACGGGGATGGTTCAGAGGGCGGTCATGGAATCAACCGTTCCAAGGTGATGTTGCGGACCTCGGCGGCGGTGCACCAGGTGGCCAGGCCGATCGGTTTGCAGGCTTCGACCTCAGGGCGAATGCTGATGTGTCGGCCGGCAGTGGCGACGTCGACGATGGGCTCGTCGTCGATCCAGGCCTGGATCTTGTCGGGCAGGACGCGCAGGCGGATGTTGTACCACTGGTGGTTGTTGAAGTCGCGAAAACGGACGGTTTCGTTGTTGTAAGCGTCGGCGTGATTGAGGCAGGAGAGGCCCACGACGGTGCCGCCCCAGCCGCCGACGACCAGGGTGCAGGGGGCGGGCCCGTAAGGGAAGGTGAGCCCGCAGAAGAAGTCGTCCCCTTCGACGCGTCGGGCCTGAAGGCGGATTTCGTAGTTCATGCGTACAAAGGGGCCTTTCCAGGTGACGCCGGACATACTGTCGCCGATGCCGAGGTAGATGGCGTTGTCTTGGACTCGGACGGGTCCGGTCTTAGCGAACTCGGCAGCGGCCCAATGGCCCAGCGACTGGCCGTCAAAGAGCGAGACCTTCTTGCTGGGCGGGAACGTGCCGCCGACGTGGCCGGCCGGCGGGGCAGGTTTGGTGGCAGGGGGGCGGCGCTGCTCGTCGGTTGCGTCAGCCTTGTCCGCCAGGGGCAAGACCCAGATATTGCGGTACTGGACGGGGTTGCCATGGTCCTGGAGGTAGATTGGGCCTTGGCGGGCGGGGCCTTTCCAAGGAGCGGCGGTGGTGCCGTCGACGGTCAGTTCGACGTCGTCGTGGATGTTGACGCCGTTGTGCAGGACGGTGATGCGGGCGTTTTTGACCTTGTCGCCGTCCTTGTTGAAACGCGGTGCGCGGAAGGTGATGTCATACGTCTGCCACTGTAGTGGCGGGGCACACATGTTGACGCGGGGGGCCTTGACGCTGTAGATGCCGCCGCATTCGTTGTTGGCGCCTTTGAGACCGTAACTGTCAAGCACCTGCACCTCGTAGCGGCCTTGGACGTAGACACCGCTGTTGCCGCGTCCCTGGCCCCGGGCGTCGGGTTTGTAGGGAGTGCGAAACTCGATGTGCAGTCTGTGGTCGCCGAATTGGGCCCTGGAGACGATGGAGCCTGGGCCGACCTCCATGTAGCCCGGTTCGAGGGCGTCACCGGGGACGAGTTTCCAGCCGATTTGGCCGGCCTGGTCGGGTCGGGGCAGCAATTGCCAAGGCTTGTCGGACTGGCCGATTTCCGGGGCAAATTTGACGTCGAAGAGCTGGCGAAAGTCTTTGCCTTTGAGACTATAAGGCCCGCAGACCTCCCAGGCGGTGATGAAACCGGGTGTTGGGCCAATTCTGCCCGGAGTCCGGCGTTGGCGTAGTCGAAGAGGTTATGTTCTGGCTCTACGTTGGCGAGAGGCGTCCCGTTGGTGTCGACGAGGCGGCAGCAGAATGCCCAGCCGCTGCTGCCTTGGGTGACCTTGACGAGCACGTCGTTCCAGCCCTGTCGTAGCGTGACCGAGACCCGGTCCTGGGCGTGCCCAACGGCGCGGGCGGCATTGTTGGCGTGCACCAGTTCGCCGTTGAGGAAGACTTTGAGCCCGTCATCGCTGCCCAGTTCCAGGACGGCCTGTTGTCTGGCGTCGGACCAGAGGCGGTTGCGGAGATAGGCGACGACGTTTCGCCCGCCGATCCATCGGGCCAGATCAATCAGCCAAGGCTGGGCGTCCATGGAATTGAAGGCGTTGAGGCTGGTGCCGTCGAAGAGCAGGACGGCCTCCAGCGGTGGGGCTTGGCCCAGGGTCGGTGAGAGTCGTTCGAGCTTTTTCATGTGGATGCCGCCGCGTGCCGTGCCCTGAAACTGGCCTATGAACTGACCGCCGCGGAGGATGCCTTCGCCGGTGCCTTGCCAGTGAGTGCCCTTGGCGGGTGCATCGGCCTGCGGGGTGTATGGTCTGTAAGTTCCTTTTCCCGTGAAGGTTACATGTTTCTTTTCGCGGTGGGCCTCTATGACGAATGCGGGTTCTAGCCTTTGGTCGAAGGCGTCGTAGAGGCTCAGGCGGTAGTTGCCCTTGCCCAAGGGGATGACTTGGCCGGCGTAGGAACGCGGAGGGGCGTCGACGGGTTGGTATTCCACCTGCCAGTCGCCCATGAATGGGTCGAGCGTATCCGGGGCGATATCGGTGGGTGCAGATTGTTTTAAGTCTTTGTTATTATTGTGTTTAGGTGCTGAAAAAGCCGGCCTGGCGCCCCAGGCAAACGTCACCAGACAGACGGAAATGACGACAAATACGGCTGCTCTTTTGCTGTTGTTCATTGTTCTCTCCGGGCAAGGGGGGACTCTTGGTCACTCTGGGCGGATTACCGACCAGTGGTTTATAGCACAGATTGGCCCGACAGAAAAGGGAGCGCCAAGCCGTCGGGAAAAATCCGCGGCCGGGGCAGAAATGAGGTGGACTCAGGCGACTCGGTGGGGCACAATGGATACTTGTTGTGTACGAGTCGCGGTGGTATCGGGGGCGTTTCCGGGGTGAGGCTGGCTGAGCGATGTTGGAATTGCCGATGGCAGAGCGGTTGGTCTTCCTGCTCGCGGGGCTCTTGACGCTGAGTGCCGCGGTGCTGGCGTATGGCCAGTTGCGTACGGGGCGAGGGTGGTATGGCTCGGCGTCGACGCACCTGGTGGCGCTGGCAGTGGTGGCGGAGGTGGTGCTGCTGGTGCTGCGAGCGCTGGACCAGCAGGGCACGCCGTTGGCGGGTTTGTTCGAGTCGCTGCTGGTACTGACGGCCGCCTTTGGAGGCGCCTACCTGGTGTTGGGGATGTTGTTGAAGCAGGGGTGGTTTCGGGCGGTGATGCTGGCGTTGGTGTTCGGTATGCTTTGCTTGACCGGCTGGGCGGCACAGCCGACGCGGCAGGTGCATGAAGTGGTCACGCGACCTTGGGCAATCGCGCATGGTTTGGCGATGGCGCTGAGCGGTGCGGCGATCCTGGTTGGCTCCGGCGCGGCCATTGTGTACCTTGCGAGCCGGGCCCGACTCAAGAAGAAGGAGTTGGCGCGGGTGGTGGGGGTGATGCCCAACTTGCAGCGGCTCGAACGGACCAACAGTTGGGCCCTTGCGGCCGGTTTTGTGCTCTTGACGCTGGGGCTGGTCAGTGGGGCGGTAATGGCGGCGGTGCGGTCGAGGAGCCTGGGGTTGGGCTTTGCCGATTGGGCAGGCGATGCCAAGACGGTGACGATTCTCGCGGCTTGGGCGTTGGCGGCCTTGTCCTTGGCGGGCCGGAGGTTACGCGTGTGTAGTGGCAGGGTGACGGCCTACATGACGCTGGTGGTGCTGGTGCTGCTGGTGCTGGCCTTGGCCTGCGGGTTGCTCTGGCAGAGCGTGCATGACTTTGGCATGGCGTAACTCTGGGCCGTTGTGGCCGGGGACCCGCCAGAGGGACAGACATAAGAGGTAGTGATTGAGGGGGCTGGAACTAGGGAACGTTTATGCGGTTGCTGGTATTGGGGTTGAATCATAAGACGGCGCCGGTGGCGGTGCGCCAGCGTCTGGCGTTGGACGAGCCGGGGCAGCTGGCCTTGTTGGAGCGGTTGCGTTCGGCATGGCCCGAGGGG
>CAYNXW010000009.1:0-2394 GCA_964401265.1 uncultured Pirellulales bacterium
CTCGCCGCCCGCAAACTCTGTCAGCAGGTCCATCGCCTGCCTAATATTGCCGTAGTGGGTTGTGGGCTGTCCGTCTGGCCCCTTGTGCATTCGACGCATGGCGGCAAGGTAGAGTGTTGCCAAGCCGCCGATAGTGCCATCGAAGGCCAGGGGGTTATCTGCTCGACGTTGGGCCGCTGCCAATAGGTCTTTGGCAATAGCGACAGCCACCGTTTTTTCGGTGGTGGCAAATCTTGCCCCATTGGGCTTCAGTGGTCGGGACACCGCCTTGTCCTCACCTGGTAGGCGAACGCTCCACCACCACCGCCCCGAACGCAAGTAAAACGAACCCGGTACACACTTTACCTTCATAGCACTCCCTTTCCGCTGGCACAACACGCCAATAAGCAGGAAGTACCACCAGCCCGCTACACCGTCAAGTGTAAATTACTACGATGAAAACTACGTTTCCGGCTTGAAACCGGGAGGCCCGAAAGAAAAAACCCTCGTAAGTCTGGCACTTACAAGGGTTTATGTGCCTGGGCGATACAGGACTTGAACCTGTGACTTCCTGCATGTCGAGCAGGCGCTCTAGCCAACTGAGCTAATCGCCCTTGAGCTTGAACGGGTATATTTACCCGTT
Source organism: uncultured Pirellulales bacterium (assembly GCA_964401265.1). Classification (GTDB taxonomy): domain Bacteria; phylum Planctomycetota; class Phycisphaerae; order Sedimentisphaerales; family SM23-30; genus CAYNXW01. Next base: position 623 of record CAYNXW010000009.1, read on the forward strand.
GGGAGGGTTTCTGTCAAGCTCGAAGTTGTCTATTTGCGGTTGGCCGGGGGGGTTATTGTTCGGCCAGTGCTTCAAGCCAATTTTTGGCGAGGCGGGCCCAGTCGAGCAGGTCGACCGTGAAGTCCTGGTTGATATCGGCCCGTTGGCAGTAATCAGATTGTCGGGCATGAGTGAGGCAGTTGGGGTCGGCGGGGTCGTAGCCTTGGGTCCAGTGGCTGACCAGGTGGGCCAGATCGGCGTAATCGACGCCACCATCGACCCAGACGTCGCCGGGCAGGGGCGAGCGGCCAAAGACGAAGGTGAAGGGTTTGCTAGTCTGGTAGCGGCCGATGCGGTCATAGATTTCGAAGGTAATCCAGTACAAATCGCATTGGGTAGGAGCGCGGTACTTCATGTGGATGTGGTGTTCGGCGTAGGTGCTGAGGTTGAACTCCATGGTGTCGTCAGGGATGGTGAAGTTGCTGGTTTCGCGTTCCTTGGCGCGCAGTTGGGGAGAAATATCGACACATCGAACCCATAAATCATAGTCGACGCCAGCCGTGCCTGCCAATTGGTGCTGGGCATTAAGAACCGGGCCGCCCGGGTAGTTGCTATACCACAATTGGGTAAAGCCGGGCTCGCCAACGTTGTAGTCCTGATAGATGACGCTATAAAAAAGCGGGTAGTACCAGTTGGCCCAAGAATTGGCGCTGGTGTCGTTGGGGTCGGAGTGGCGGTACACCTGGGTGAAATCCACGAAAAGTTGGCGGTCGTCGTTCGGTTCGTCCGTAGTGGTCCAGAGGCCGTCGGGATTGCAGCCGACGCCAACGTGATCGTCGGGGCAGGTATGAGCGGTGACGACGGCCGCGAAGCAAAAGGCAAGCGACAGTGGCAAGAAGAAGAACGCGCTGTTGGTTCTGGTGAGGTTTGTGACATTGGGCATGGTTGGTTTTCTCCTGTGTGAAGCGTTTGCTTGAAAAGGTTTGTTTTACGCAGGTGGTTTCATTTTCCGGTTAATTGAGCGGGCCAGCGTGGGGCCGTGGCGGGGTTCCAGCAGTTGACATCGGGGTAGTCCCAGGTGGCTTGGTAAGGCAGGGACTCTACGTGGGTGTCCAGAAAAAGGTAGTTGGAGCGATCGGCGTGGCGGTCCCAGGCCACGTCCCCTTTGAGCTGTTGGGGGCTTTCCCAGTCGTTGGCGTGAATATGATCGACGCCAATGTGGCTGGGCTGGAGCTCGCAGACATAAACGCAGTTGTCGGGATGTTCGATGTTGGTAGCCTTGCGATACCTGACGAAGGCGAGGTTGTCAAAGTAGCCGTTGGTGGCGTAACTGGACCAGCGGTACGAGAGCCAATCGTCGGTTGGGGGGTCGGTCCAGTCGAGCCAGTTTTGGCCGGTGTCGCTGGGGCAGCGGAAAAGCAGCGGTTCCTGGGTGTACCTGTTGAGGACATAGAGCCAGTACTGCTGCGGGTCCGACTCGTGACAGGAACTGGGAGGTAGTTTATCCTTGTTTTCGGGCAGGTACATCTGCAGCGCCAAACCCATATTGCGCAAGTTGCTCATGCAGACGACGGTTTTAGCTTGGGCGTGGGCTTTTTGCAGGGCGGGCACCAGCAGTGCCATGAGCACCGCCATGATGGCTATGACTACCAAGAGTTCCACCAGGGTGAAGGCTGATGCTGTTGGCGTGCTTCTCAAGCGTTTGAATTTTTCCACTGGTTGATAACGAGTTGATTGGGTCATGTCATAGCGCCTTTTGTCAGGTGGTCGATAGACATTTCGGGGCAACGTGG
>CAYNXW010000009.1:2404-22292 GCA_964401265.1 uncultured Pirellulales bacterium
CGGCCGGCGGGTCCCCCGAAACCCGTCAGTCGATCAACTGCCACAAAACGCCAGGTAAGGCTGATTCATCGTTTGGTGCGACGACGGCTCAACGCCGTCAGGCCCGCCAGGAGCAGCGTCACAGTCAAGGGCTCCGGCACGGTGACAAAGCTCATCGTGTAGGGGTCCGAGGCTTCAAAGCCGGTTTGGCCATAGTCGACGGCCTGAAAAGAGGCGTCGAATACCTCGTCCGGCCCGGAGGCCCAAGCGTAGAAGTAGGTGTGCGTGTGGATGGCCCAAGCGCCCAGTGTGCCTTGTTCGTTGTATTTGTCGTCGATCCATTCGGATCCCAGGGCGAGTTCGTCCGGCCCGTAGTCGGTACTGTCGTCATCGGCGGTGAGAATTGGTTGCTCGTTGGAGTCGAGCATGAAGAAGTCCGAATCAAACGCGACCCTCCGGAGATAGATGTCCCAATCGGGCGGGGTTTGTGGGTCCATACCGCCTAGTTGCCAGTTGCCGTGCTCGGGATGGCCGCTGTGCCAACAGGAGAGCGTTTGGCAGAGGTACAATTGCTTGCCGTTCTGGATGACGCCGGTCGGCTCAAGGGGCAGGGGCTCGCTCCAGGCAGGCCAGCCTGGAGTGCCGGGCATGGAGAAGAACCACAGTTTGTTATCGTCGGCATTGTTCCAGGTCTGGTCCTGGTTTCGGCCGATGTGTGTGTGGCTGTGGACCGCGTGTTCTTCCGCCTGGGTTATGCCCGACCCAAGGGTCAAGGCGGCAATAGTGAGTATTATAACAGTTGGTTTCATAGAAAGTATCCTTTCATCGTGTTTTTTGCTATAGACAAATGTTGTGGATTGAGCGCACAGAAATCTCTAGTGGCATGGTTAATTCGTCTGCTGCTTTTGAGTTCCAGGAGTGTTATTGGTTTGGTTCCGTCTAACGTACCGCATCGCCCCGTCATGCCAATTCAGCACAGGGTTGGTCCTTCGGCACTGGTCGGTGGGACCAAGGCGGAGAGAAAATCCGCAGCTGCGGACCTTTCAGGACAAGGGTGATATCCCCGGAGGTGGCGGTCGTGCGGACCACGGCCTTTTCCTGGCGTGGCGAGGTGGTTGGCAGACACGCGGTGTGACGGCCAGGTCTGGCGTGAGTATCTCCAGGCCGATGTCTATCGGCGGGGTTGTGTACTTGCCGATGACTTTGAAGATGAGTGTGCAGAAGGGGCAGTGGGCCTCATCGTGTCGGTGTTTGCTGATGGGATGGCGATGCGAAGTACTGGGTGAAACCGGTGCGGACGCGGCAGTGGCGTCGTTCAGGCACAGGTGGCGGCTGTTAGCCTGGTAGAGGTGGAGGGCGAGCGGCGCGTTTGCGACCTGCGTGAGGAACATGGCCAGTACAGCCACGTTCCAGAAATGTTGTCTGTTGGCGATCATATCGTTTTGATGGTCGCGAGATTCACCCGGCGGCGTCTTTGAATTCCTTGCCGTTTTCCTGCAGGGCCCGGCTGCACTCGGGGCAGAGGCCTTCAAGGCGCACCTGTTGCCGCTCAATGACGAAACCTTTTTCGAGTCCCTTCACGAGGGGGATCTGGGTATTGTGCAAACACCGGGCGACGCCGCAGTTGCGGCAGAAAAAATGGGGGTGACACTGGACGTTGGTGCATCGGTGGGCGAGTTCGTAGTGCCAGCAGCGATGCTGCTGGTAGGCGCGGTGGACGAGTCCGGCGGCGGCGAATGATTCAAGGGTGCGGTAGATGGTGACCTTGTCGGTGGGGTGGTTCTTGATGCGTTGGGCAATTTGTTCCTGGGTGAGGGCTCCGTGGGCCTTGAGCAGGACGTTGAGGATGGATGCTCTGGTGCGGGTGTGGCGCAGGCCCGCGCTGTGGAGCATGCCGGTAACCTTTTCGTGTGTGCTGAGGTCCATCATGAGTGTGTGTGGGTGGTATGATTGTGAGTATGCTCGGGCTCACAGGTGCAGGTGCTCTGGTGGCAGGGTTGGCCGTGGCCTTTGATGAAGAGCATGGGGAAGACGATGTCGCTGATACAGCAGGGCAGCCAAACGGCCAGGAAGAGTACGGCGATAATGCCGGCGGCGACGGCAGCGGAGAGTTGGCTTTGTGTGTTCATGATCATGTGTGCGGAGGAGGCCCAAGTGCTGATGAGGACGTGGGCGGCGTGGGGCAATCTGGTGTGTGGTATGAAGAATCCGAGGAGGATGCCGGCCAGGGCGGCGGGGTTGACGATGTACCACTCTTCGATGAATCCGAGGTGGACGCCGGCGGGGTGGTGGTGTTGGGTGTGGTCAGGGGTATGGTGATGGGTGGCGGTTTCGTGTAGGTGTTGTTGGTGGTCGTGGTGGTCGTGCAGGGCAGTTTCTTGAGGGTGCTGCTGGTGCATGTCGTGGTGGGCGGGGATATCGAGGCCGAGGACTTGTTCGCCGACGTAGGGGATGACGGAGTCGCTGAGGGTGGCTACGCCGATGGAGCCGACATAGCCGACCAGGACGACGGCCAGGAAGGAGGCTTTTGGGCGGTGCAGTCGATAGAGGGCGGCGGTGACCATGGCGCTGAGGATGACGTGGCCGGGATGGAAGATGGCGAAGAGGAGGTGTCCGCCGGGATTTTGCAGTTTGAGGAAGATTGCCATCAGGAGCAATCCGGAGACGGCTCCGAGGATGGTGAAGGGGGCGTGGTGGCGTAATTCGGCGAGTAGTTGCCGTAATCGGTTTGCCAGGCTCATGCTTTGTCCTACCTTTTTTTTCACAGCGTGTGGACTTTGGGTCCACCCTGAGGACGGTTTTTTCGCTGGGGCGGCGGCGCCAGCGGGGTTGTAGTCTATCCGCCATGATCCAAGTTATTGTAGTCTTTATGCAACTAAGTTGCAAGTGAAAAAAAACCGGTCCTGTTCGGCGAGGGCAGGGGTGTGAGAGGGGCAACGTTTGACGTGGGGGCTTGTGAGAGGTACCATGAGGTAGGCGTGCAGGGTTATGTTGGCGGGTGGAGGGTTGCGATTGGGATGGGTGCGAGATGCCGGCCAATCTGACACCGGAATACAAGAAGGCGGAGGAGTTGTACCGGCAGGCGACGACGGCGGATGAGAAGGTGGCGGCGTTGGAGCTGATGCTGGCGAAGATACCCAAGCACAAGGGGACTGACCACATGCAGGCGGACCTGAAGCGTCGTTTGGCGAAGCTTCGGGAGTCGCCTCAGGGCAAGGCGGGGGCTCGGCAGGGTGAAGTGTATCATATTGCGCGGGGGGCGTCGGCGGGTCAGGTGGTGTTGATCGGGACGCCGAACAGCGGCAAGAGTGCGTTGGTGGGGGCGTTGACGAACGCGCACGTGCAGGTGGCGGATTTTCCGTTTGCCACGCACGGTCCGATTCCGGGGATATTGCGTTACGAGGATATACAGATTCAGGTGGTGGACATGCCTCCGATCATGCGGGAGCACGTGGAGACGGGTCAGGTAAACGCGTATCGGCACTGTGATTTGATTTTGATGGTGGTGGATTTGTCGGCGGCGGACGTGACGGACCAGATTGACATTTGCGTGGGTTTTCTTCGGGAGCGAACGTTGATGGTTCCCAGGGCAGAGGCGCGTGGGGATGCTTTTTATGAGCAGCTGGCTCGGCCGGTGTTGTGTGCGGCGAGCAAGATGGATTTGGCGGGGTCGGGGGATCTGGAGGCGTTGGGAGACATGACGGAGGGGGCGTTGGATCTGGTGGGTTATTCGGTGCACGATCCGGGGTCGCTGGCGGCGTTGTCGCGTCGGATTTTCGAGCGGTTGCATGTGGTGCGGGTGTACTCGAAGGTTCCGGGTAAGGAGGCAAAGCTGGCGTCGCCTTTTACGCTTCCGGTCGGTTCGACGGTGCTGGATCTGGCGGCGAAGATTCATCGGGAGTTGGCGGGCAAGCTGCGTTTTGCGCGGGCGTGGGGCGAGCAGAAGCACGATGCCCAGCAGGTGCCGCGGGACTATGCGTTACGTGACAAGGATATTATTGAGCTGCATTTTGGCTAAGTTGAGGTCTGGGGGGGTGAGTTACGCGGGCAGAGTGGGTGGCGTTTGCGGGTGGAGTGGTTCGTGGTGCGTTTGAGTACGGTCAGGCGGGGTCGGGGGGCAGTGAGGGCTGGGGGGGCGTTTCTTGTGGGGGGTCTTTGGGCAGGCTGGCCAAGGCGGCAGGGACATCGTTGCAGATGGTGAAGAAGGTGTCGAGCTTGACGACTTTGAAGATTTCGAAGACGAAGCGGTCGCCGGGGGTGTTGGCGACTTTTTTGTCGATGCAGCAGATTCGCAGAGGGGTGTCTTCTCGGTCCATTTGTTTCTGGAGGGCGACGAGCAGGCCGATGGCGGAAGATGAAATGGCGTGGACATTGGTGAAATCGAGAATGAGTGGGGCGCCGGGTTGGTCGTAGGCGGCGGTTCCGAGGGCGTCGCGGAATCGTTGGACCTCGGCGTCGGCGAGGATGTTGTGGACGAGTACGGTGGCGATGGTGGCGTTTTCGCGTCGTTCCACTCTGATAATGGGTTTAGTTTTGGTCATGGAGGTCTCTTGCGTGGTGGGGCAGTGCGGCCGCTGCCGGTTGGGTCAGACGTCATCCTTTTTGAGTATCGGGAATTGGAGCTGCCCAATTTAGCGGGTTATTGAAATTTTTTATTTTGAGGCGGCTCAGAGTTGTAATCGTTCATGATTTGAGCAGGCTGAGGACTTCGGCGCGGCTTCGGGCGTCTTTTCGGAAGATGCCGAGCATTGCGGAGGTGACCATGGCGGCTCCGGGTCTTTGGGCGCCGCGGATGGTCATGCAGGTGTGGGTGGCCTGTAGGACGACGGCGACGCCACGGGCGTTCATTTCGGCCATGAGGAACTCGGCGATCTGGGTGGTGAGTCTTTCCTGCATTTGGGGCCGGCGAGCGAAGGCGGAGACGATGCGGGCGAGTTTGCTGACGCCGATGACCTGGCCTCGGGGCAGGTATCCCACGTGGGCGTGTCCGACGAAGGGTAGGAGGTGGTGTTCGCAGATGCTGTAGAAGGGGATGTCCTTTAGGAGGACGATTTCGTCGTAGTTTTCGTGGAAGGCTTTTTGTGTGTGTTGTCTGGGGTCTTGTCGTAGTCCGGCGAAGAGTTCGGCGTACATTCGAGCGACGCGGTCGGGGGTGTTGAGTAGGCCTTCGCGGTCGGGGTCTTCACCGACGGCGAGGAGTATTTCGCGTACGGCGGCTTGGATTCGGGGCAGGTCGACGGGGGGATGAGGGGTGAAGTCGCTCGGGTGGGGACGGGCCTGGGTGTCGGGTGAGGTTTGGTTGTTCATGTTTTCTGGAGAGTTTTCTGTTGGGGTCATGGGTAAGTCTGCCGTTGGTTATTTAGAGGTTAAGGAGGTATTCGAGTATGAGGCGTACGCCGAATCCGGTGGCGCCGGCGGTGCGGTAGGGTAGTTCTTTGGTGGTATCGGCCATGGCGGCGACGTCGATGTGTGCCCAGGGCATTTGGTTGACGAACTGTCCGAGGAAGGCGGCGGCGGTGCAGGAGGCGCCTTCACGTCCGCCGGTGGTTTTGAGGTCGGCGGCTTTGGTTTTCATTTGTTGGAGATAGAGGTCGCCCATGGGCAGGTGCCAGACGGGCTCGGCGGCATTTTGGGAGGCATTTTGGATGGCGTGGCGTAGGGAATCGTTGTTGCTGAAGAGGCCGGCGTTGTGTTGGCCCAGGGCGATGACGCAGGCGCCGGTGAGGGTGGCGATGTCGAGGATGGCTTTGGGTTTGAGGGTGGCGGCGTAGGCGAGGGCGTCGGCGAGTATGACGCGTCCTTCGGCGTCGGTGTTGGAGATTTCGATGGTCTTGCCGGAATAGGTACGGATGATGTCGCCGGGTCGGAAGCAGGTGGCGGAGGGGAGGTTTTCGACGGCGGGGATGAGGCCGACGACGCGTTGAGGCAGTTTGAGCTGGGCGCAGGCGGTCATGATGGCGATGACGTCGCAGCCGCCGCACTTGTCGTACTTCATGTTGTCCATGCTGGCGGAGGGTTTGATGCAGAGGCCACCGGAATCGAAGGTGACGGCTTTGCCGACGAGGACGACGTCGGGGGCGTTATTGGTGCGGGGGGATTTTTTTTCTTTGGCGGGGGTGTAGGTGATTTCGATGAGTCGGGGTTTTCGGGCGGATCCGGAGCCTACGGCGAGGATGGCGTTCATGTTGCGTCGGGCGAGTTCCTTGTCGTCGTAGACTTTGCAGGTCAAGCCTGCCGAACGGGCAGCCGCTTGGGCATGGCGGGCGAGGACGGCGGGGTAGATTTCGTTGGCGGGGGTGTCGCCCAGGTGTCGGGCGAGGTTTTGTGCTTGGGCGAGCACCGTGCCGAGGGCGGCGCCCTTGCGGAGGGCGCGGGTTGTGGCGGGGTCGTCATCGACGAGGGTGATGCGGCAGGTCTTGGGGGAGCGATTATTTTGGTTTTGTTGAGTCAGGAAGTCGTTGTAGGTGTAGCGGCCGACGATGGCGCCTTCGGCGAGGGCCTGGCCGACGCGTTGGGGGTCAGGCGGGCTGGTCAGGGTTTTGTGGAGTGCCAGGGCGATATGTTTGAGGCCGATGTTGTCGGCGGCGCGGGTGGCGGCGCCGGCGGCCTGCCGGAGGGTGTCGAGCTTGAAGGCCTTTTTGTCGCCCAGGCCGACGAGCATGAGGCGTTGCGCGGCGGTATTGGCCTGTGCGTAGAGCATGGAGATCTGGTTGGCGTCGCCGGTGAAGTCGCCCAGTTTGAGCAGTTGGGTGATGGCGCCTTTGGTCAGGCGGTCCAGCGGTGCGAGGCTTTTGGGGACCGCGGTGGTGTTCTTGAAGAGGCCCAGGACCAGCACGTCGGCGGTGAGTTTGGTGAGGTCGGATTGTTTGGCGGTGACCGTGGTGGTCTGGCAGGTCTTGAGCATGAGTTGTTCTCCAAATGGGCAGTGGAGGCCGTCTGGGTGGCCAAATATGCTTTCAAACGGCGCATCTTAACGTGAACGGTTTTGGGGGGAAAGTCAAAAAACGAGGCGTATTGCGGTTAGTGGCGCCAACAGGGGGTTGGTAAAAGGGGCCGGCGGCATTAGAATGTTGGGGATGAAGACGTTGCAAATAGGGCCAATCAGTTTGGATGTGCCGATGCTGCAGGGTCCGATCAGTGGTTATTCTGATCTGGCGATGCGGGAGCTGGCGCGTGCGTATGGGGCGCCGCTGACGTTTGCGGGGTTGATGCTGGATAAGTCGGCGCAGTATGAGAAGGTGTGGCGTAAGGGCCAGTATGTGCTGGGCGCGGATGAGGCGCCCTTGGGTGGGCAGTTGGTGGGGACGGACCCGGTTTTGGTGGCGCAAGCGGCTCGTATTATGGAGCAGCGGGGGTTTGCGTTGGTGGATGTGAATTTGGCTTGTCCGGCGCCGAAGGTGCTGGCGCGTGGGCGTGGGGGGGCGTTTTTGCAGAAGTCGTCGTCGGCGTCGGCGGTGGTTCGGGCTGTGCGGGAGGCGGTGAGTGTGCCGGTGACAATCAAGTTGCGTGGTTCGTACTACGAGAAGGACGAGGAGCGTGAGCACTTTTGGCGGATCTGCGAGTCGGCGGTGTCGGCGGGTGTGGACGCGTTGGTGGTACACGGACGGTCGGTGGAGCAGCGTTATCGGGGGCAGGCGGACTGGGAGGTGGTACGGCAGGTCAAGGAGCGGTTTGGGCAGACGACGGTGGTGGGCAGCGGTGATATTTTTACGGCGTCGGCGGCGATGGAGCGGCTCGAGGCGAGCGGGGCCGATGGTGTGCTGGTGGCGCGGGGGGCGATAGGCAATCCGTGGATATATTCGGAGCTGGCGTGTGCGTTTCGGGGTCAGGCGCCGGCCGAGGAGCCCAGCGTGGCGGAGGTGGGGCGGGTGCTGCTGGCACATTTTGAGCGGGTGCTGGATTTGTACCCGGCGCACAAGGCGGTGATTCATTTTCGCAAGTTTGCGGTGGGTTACTGTCGGCGGCATCCAGACCGTAAGGCGACGCTTCTGGCGTTGATGGCGGCCAAGACGCCGGAGCAGTTGCGGTGCGAGGTGGGCCGGCGTTTTGGGCAGGGATGATGAGACGCTGGGCAGGCTTTGAGGTTGGTCTGTGGAGAGGGCATGAGTGAGCTTTATTCGCCGATGATTTTTACGAGGACGCGTTTTTTTCGTTTGCCGTCGAATTCGCCGTAGAAGATTTGCTCCCAGGGGCCGAAGTCGAGTTGGGCGTCGGTGATGGCGACGACGACTTCGCGGCCCATGAGGGAGCGTTTGAGGTGGGCGTCGGCGTTGTCTTCGTAGCCGTTGTGCTGGTACTGGTCGTAGGGTTTTTCGGGAGCCAGTTTTTCGAGCCAGCGTTCGAAGTCGTGGTGGAGGCCGGTTTCGTCGTCGTTGATGAAGACGCTGGCGGTGATGTGCATGGCGTTTACCAGGCAGAGGCCCTCGGTCACGCCGGATTCAGCGAGGCAGTGCTGAATCTCGCTGGTGATGTTGAGGTATTGACGGCGGGCGGTGGTTTCAAACCAGAGTTCTTTGCGATAACTTTTCATGGGGTGCTCCTTAGGCGGGGTTTGCTTGTTCAGGCGTTAAGATAGCGGCAGTTGGGCGACGAGGCAATGGTGCAGCCAGAGAGGCCCAGGCGGTCGGGCTGAAGGGGGCGGGCAGTGTTTGACGCGGGCGAGCAAACAGATACAATGGCTGTTTTGGCAAAGGGGCTAACCTTGGTGCGAACGAGCTACATGGCGAATCAGGAACCGGCAAAGAAGCGCAAGAAGAAGAAATCTCACCCGGCGGTGGACTATCTGCTGTACCTGGCGATGCGTGTGGTGGCCCTGTTGTTGACGATTGCGGATGTCAACAGCTCGCTGCGGCTGGCGCGGGCGTTGGGTCATGGGTTGTATCTGATCTATGGTCGTGGTCGCGAGCGGGCTATTGCGAATCTTGAGCGGAGTTTTCCGGAGCGAGGTCGGGCGTGGGCGGAGCGGACGGCGCGGCGTAGTTTTGAGCATATTGTGATGTTGGCCTTTGATGTGCTCTATACGGCGCGGCTGGTGCGGTTGAGTACGTGGCGTCGTTACATTGAGCTGGGCGACCTGAGTGTGCCACTGGGGATGATTCTGCGGGGCCGTGGGGTGATCATGCTGACGGGTCATTACGGTAATTTTGAGATTTTGGGCTATACGCTGGCCACGTTTGGTCTGGAGAGTTATTCCATCGCCCGGCCCATCGATAATCCCTACATCAACCGTTATCTGCTTGGCGTGCGTGAGCGGATGGGCCAGATTATCGTGGACAAGAAGGGTGCTACCGACGCCATGCTCAACATTCTGGACAAGCAGGCCACCCTTGCTTTCATCGCCGACCAGAACGCGGGTCGCAAGGGGATTTTTGTGGACTTTTTCAATCGCAAAGCCAGCACTTACAAAAGCATCGGGCTGCTCGCCATGCAGTACAATTTGCCGATTGTGGTGGGTTACGCTCGTCGAGTGGATGATCGTTATCGGTTCAAGGTGGGTGTGACGCGTGTCATCCAGCCCGAAGACTGGCAGGACAAGGATGATCCGCTGCGTTGGATCACCGCTGAGTACACCCGTGCCATTGAAGACTTTGTTCGCGAAGACCCCGAGCAGTACTGGTGGGTGCATCGTCGGTGGAAGACGCGTCCTCCGGGTGAGGAGTAACGTCATCGGGGGCGGCTGATCGTAGGGCGGTTCGGTCGGTACGTAGATGCGGCCGCCGCAAGCGACGACCGCACCGTTTACCTGATCGAGCTGTCCATAACACATATGTTTGTTGTGGGGCGATCACCTCCTTTCACTGGGTCTCTTTGTTGCCTGTGTCGGCCGGCGTAACGTTAACGGTGCTGTTTTCGAGGGGCGCCGGCCCAGACAACCGCCTTTCCTGGCGTCGGTGTTGATACCACTGCAGGGCGCCGCCCGCACCGAGCAGCGCGAACGCCCCCGCCAGAACCGACAGTCCCTTGCCGTAGGTTCTCGTCGAGATGGCTTTTGCGGCCATGACGAACCCGAAGCCCAGCGGCAAGGCCACGGCGAGCAACACAAAACCGATCTGTTTGAGCAATATGCCGATGGCGACCAACATCAGCAAAGCAAACCCTGCCGGACTGTAGAACGGCTCGGCCAGCAGGTTTGCGGGCAGGCTTTGCCAGATGTCGGGCAGCGGTGGATGCACATGGTCGCCGGTGGCAGCGAGGCAGTAGGCAGCGGCAGTGACGAACGCCACCCACGCGTAGGGTTGGCCCTGTCCTGTTGCGTGAGCCAGCGCGACGCCGACCAGTGTGCCGCCGAGAATCATAGGTGAAAAATACCACCATGCCGGGTCCACAAACACGCCGTACATGGCTGCCCGTAATTGTAAAGCAGCCATGAGAGCCGCTACGGTGAGCAGCGACCAGGGTGTGGTCCACGCTGCCAGCGGTTGGGCTTTCGAAGGCCGGTGCTTGCTTCGCTCTTTGGTGACCAAAGCCAGGTGCGCCACGGCATAGAGCGCCACGATCCAACAAAGCCCACAGGCCAAACTGATCTGAGCTTCTTTGTTATCGACCAGCAGGTGGAAGGCGGGGGCCGCCCCGGCAATCAGGACCAGCCATCCCATGCAGTACGCCAGTGGTGCCCTGGGCAGGTGAATGCCCAGCCATCGCCGCGCCGCCAGCAGTCTGGTCACCGAGAGGCCCACGGCCACCATAGTGGCGAAATACGCCTCGCCCGCGGCGATGAGGTAGAGCTCATCCAGAGCGATAAACAAGAACCCCGTCAAGAGCAGGGTGTAGAACGCTGAATTGGCGGTGTCGCGTTGCAGGCCCGCACGCCGCTGCCACCGTGCCAGGCCCAGCAGCAGCCACATGTAGGCCTCAAAAGCAAACAGCGTGATGTAAACGTGCAGTTTTGTGCCGGTGCGCCGCTCATAGGGATCGATGAGGATCCACATACCTATCAAAAGCAACAGCATGCTTGCGATGTAGAGCACGCGTGCCAACTGATGGCCAATGGCGGCCTCGGGTGGCGGTGCCACTACCACGTTCGCTGCTTTCGCCTTGCCGGAATGGTTCGCTTGCAGCGTCGTCATGCCTCTGCCCATCCTTTCTCTTGTCGTCCGGGTTTATTCAGTTGCCTACGTATGAGTCGCCCCGACCAGTCGAATGTCCGCCGTCCCATCGGCCGATCTCAATGGCCTCGGCCGTGCTGCCATCAGCATCGGCCCAACGCGTGTAGATGTTGTCCCGTCGGAGGCCCACGTTCGGGGACTCTTCACGGGTGACGTTGTTGCCGGCGAAAAGGATGTTCTGGCACTGGGTCTCGTGATTACGGCTGTTGCCGTGACGTGTGTTCTTTCCATTGGCGTCGTCCCAGGTGCCATTCTTGTTGGGCACGGGAGCCGCGCCGGCGAGAGGATTTCGCGTGCCGGTGGGCGTGTCGTAGGCCCAGTTCTTGTCCGCCATGATAGCCATGGTCAAAGGTGCCGAAGAGGCCAGCAGGTAGCGCCAGGGGTCTTTGTACGAATAGCTCAGATTGCGCAGCGAGGGAAAGTCGTTCAGGTCCGTATAGTCCTCCGGCGCGGGCCAGCCGTTGTCGACACAGAAGATCTCCGTGTCTCGCATGCTGAATTCCTCATCGTCGGGTGCCGTCGGGCAGACAAACACCTTGGGGGCAACCTCTTCACACTTGGCCAGCAGATAGAGACAGCCGCCCACGGTGGGCTCTTTGTCCCAGTTGTCGAAGTTGGGGTCGGCCCAGCGGGTGTTGGCGACAGCGTCGGTGGGGTTGTAGAGGCCCATGCCGAACTGGCCGGTATTGTCTTCGTCTTTCCAGGGCACGGGATAACGCTCGTTGAAATCGTTATGGTACATCGCCAGCGCCGTGCCCAAGCCGCGCAATTGACTGGCGCACCGGACTCGCGGAGGAAGAGCTTCCCACCCTCGGTTGTTACGGCGCATCACGATAACAAAGAAAGTGCCTATAGCAACTGCAACGATAACCACAAGCAACTCCAAAAGTGTAAACGCCGATCTTGATTTCATGACACGTACCTTTCGTGAAAACGCGTTGCAAGAGTTCACGCTTCAGCGTGCAATAATAGCCTGACGCATCACGTACATGTGTTTATTGCATCGACCCAACGTCAGCGGCGCGCGGACCGGGCGCATTGGGCCGTTTGGGGAATTCGGGCGCGCGATCCGAGTATACTTCAACAAGGTGAGGTCTTTCGCGTCGCGTCCCGAGCGGGGGCATTCAGGGCCACTTAAGGAGCTTCAAGCAGTGCCTGCGGGAAGGAATGAAAATAGGATACCAGTCGATAATGTGCTGCGTACGATACGAATAGCCAATTATAGGAGCAATATTCTGGGCACGCTTAGCCTTGTCTGTCGGCGGCTGGTCCCCGACGTATCGGCCACTAGCAGAGCGCAACGCCATTCGCGCTCCACAGGATGTGTTTCTTGCGGCGGGCATCACCTCCTTTTGGTGTTGGGGAGGTTTTCGGGGCGGGTCGGCTCGGTGGCCGGAAAACCCGTTTTGTCTACTTAATTATACCACAAGTTTGGGCCGGCGGCAAGTGATGGTTGGTCAAATCAGGTGCTCTGTCGCAACGGGTCGGCAGTTTCCTTGCGCAAGGGGCGTGGGTCGATGGTGAGATAGGCTCCGAGGGAGCCGTGGAGCTTCTTGTGCTGGTAGATCCAACGGAGTTTGATGCGGTCGGGGGCTTCGTAATGAGCGAGATACTCGCCGACTTCGGCGCCCCAGCGGATTTCGGTGTCGTTGGTGGTAAAGAGCGTGAGGTGGGGGTCGGCGTTGTTGAGTCGGCCGCGGAAGTTGGCGACATCGAGGACTGCCAGTTCGGCCCAGACGCGTTCCTGCCAGGGCAGCCGTTCGTCGACCTGTTTGATGAGGGTGAGCAGTTCGAGGCCGGCGCGCAACGCGGGGGAGGAGACGGCGCGACCGGCTTTGGGCAGTTCGAAGTCGCTGCCGCGCAGACGTACGAGGTGGGCCTGGTCGCCGGCCAGACGTGCGGCGGGCAGCAGGACGCCCTGGGCATCGAGATAGTAGACCTTGGTGCCCTTGACGACCGAGGCGATGGGGAGGCGCAGGTCGCAATCGATTTCCAGACGTCCGTCATAGCGTTTTCGCAGGTAGCGCAACTCTTTGACCCAGGGGTTGGCCTTGAGGTTGGCGGCCCATGTCCGGGGGAGACTTTCGTCCAGGAGGAAGTCGTCGCTGTGAATGCCGGTGGAGAGACACACTTTTTCGACCAGTTCGTTGCTGGCCCAGACCGGTCGATCCACGAGCCCGACGGTGAGCGAGAGATCGCGTTGGTGGGCAATCTGGTGTACATAGCGGTCCAGGTAGGTAAAGCCGCCCGCAAAGGCGGTGCCCAGGACCATCCAGGCCAGGGCGAGCGTGAGACATCGGCCGGCACGGTCCCAGTGAAAGACGGCCAGGACGGCGCAGGTATACTGCCAGCTGGCGGCGAGGGGATTGGTTTTTTTCTTCTTTTTCTTGCGTCTTTTTTTTGCCATAAGGTTTCTATCGACCAGTTTCGGTATTTGAGTACAATCTGGGGGTGGATGCGTTTGTTGGCCGGCTTGAGCCGGGGGCAGTGGCCTTGTCGCGTCGTTGCCAGGCCATTTGCACGATGTGGCGACACATTTCGCACATGACGATGCCGGCGCGATCGGCGGCCTTGGGCAACAGGGAATGATCGGTGAAGCCGGGGATGGTATTGACTTCGAGGACAAAGGGACGCTGCTGGGCATCGACAATAAAGTCGACGCGGGCGAAGTCGCGACAGCCGAGCGCCTCGAACGCACGGCAGGCCGCCTGCTCGACGGCGCCGAGCACCGATGGCCCCAGGTTGGTTTCAAAGAGGTACTCTGTTTGGTTGTCTTCGTATTTGGCGTGGTAGTCGTAGAACCCCGCAGCGGGCTTTACCTCGAGCACCGGCAGGCTCTGGCCGGCCATAATGCCGACGGTGAGCTCTCGCCCTTCGATGAACCGCTCGACGAGGCAGTCGCCGTAGTTCCGCAGGACGGTCTGGACGGCTTGGCGGGCTTGGTCAGGTTCCGTGGCGATGGTGATGCCTACGCTTGAGCCCTGGGCGTTGGGTTTGACAACACAAGGCAGGCCCAGCCGGGCCATCGTGCTGTCGATCGCGGCTTTGTCGTCCGCATGCTCGGCGCCGATGAGTTCTGCGGGGGCACAGAGCAAGCCGGCCTTTATAAAGGCTTGGCGGCTGCGGTGTTTGTCCATGGCCAGGGCCGACGCCCGGGCATCGCTGCCGCAATAGGCCAGTCCCCGCTGCTCAAGAATCGTCTGGAGTTGTCCGTCCTCGCCGAAGGTGCCGTGTAGGACGGGAAAGACGACGTCGCACGTGGGCTCATCGAGAATGGTCAGGTCGTCGGGACCGATGTCCCCGTGAATCACCTCAAAGCCTGCCTGCTGGAGCGCGCGGCAGACGGCTTGGCCGCTGGCGAGACTGACCGTTCGTTCCGCACTGGGCCCGCCCATCAGAACAAGCACCTTGAGCCTTTGTTTGCCGCTGTCGGCAGGGAGGCCTCTCTGGAGGTCCTGTCGAGCCTGGGGGCACGCGCGGCTCTGGCCGGGGTTGGCCTGTGGGCACCCCCCGGCAGGTTGAATGTGCGTATCCTCCATGATACTCTCCTGACACTATAGCAGAGTTCGCCTGCGACGCGTGCGGCTGTTCAAGGCGCTGCGAGAGCGGTCTTGGCCTTTAGCGCCAGACGTCAATTTCCAGTTCCAGGTCGACCTCAAAGCGTTGCCGCACCCGCTCTTGAATGAGCTCGATGAGCTTGAGGACGTCTTCGGTGGTCGCCCCGTCGCCGACTTCGATGAAATTGGCGTGTTTTTCACTGACGCGGGCCCCGCCGATCGTATGGCCTTTAAGACCGACCTTGTCGATAAGCGCTCCGGCGGAGAGGGCACGCGGGTTTTTGAAGACACAGCCGGCGTTGCGACTGTTGGTGGGCTGGCTGTTCTTTTTGAGCATCCAGACTTCTTTGATCAAGCGGCCGATGCGCTCGGGGTCGTCGGGCACCAGCGTGAACTCCGCCTCGAGGATGAACTTCGAGATGATATTGGTCATGCGGTAGCCGAAGTAGATGTCCGGACGTTGGCGGACAAATTCGTAGCCGCTACTGTCGAGCAGCCTGACCGACTGGGCGACATTGCCGATATCGCCAAAGCGACCGCCGGCATTGATCCGTACGGCGCCGCCCACGGAACCGGGGATGCCCGCCATGCACTCCATGCCGCTGAGGCCTTCGCGGGCACATTTCTGGACCAGTTTGGTCAATCCGGCGCCGGCGCCCACGCGGACGGTGGTATCTTCGATCGTGACCCCGCCGAAATACTCGTCGAGCAATTGGACGACGACCCCGTCGACGCCTTTGTCGCTCACGAGCAGGTTGGAGCCTTTGCCCAGGACGCGAATGGGGTTTTCACATTCGTGGCAGCGTTTGACGACGGCGAGCAATTCGTCCTTGGTGCGGGGGCGCACCAGGTAGCGTGCCGGCCCGCCCAGTCGAAACCAGGTGTGGTTGGCCAGTGGTTCGTTTTCGCTAACGATCTCTTCCAAGCCCGCGAATAAGTTCATCGCCGAGTTTCCAGATGTCGCCGGCGCCCATGGTGATGACGGCGTCGCCGGCGGAGGCCTCGCGACACAAGTGAGCGACGATGGCATCGAAATCGCCCAGGTAGTGGGCCTGGCCGCCCCACGCCGTGATTCGCTCGGCGAGCCTGTCGGCGCTGATCTCTCGTCGTGTCGCTTCGCTGTCGCGTACAAAGTAAATATCGCCGAGTAATACTACATCGGCCCCGGCGAAACTGCCAGCAAATTCCTCCAACAAAAAGCGTGTGCGACTGTGTTGGTGGGGTTGAAAGACGCACCAGAGGCGTCGGGGCTGATAGAGGTTGCGAGCGGCCTCGAGGGTGGTCTGGATTTCGGTGGGGTGGTGGGCGTAATCGTCGAGAATCACGACGCCGCCTACTTCGCCGCGGTAGCTCATGCGTCGTCCGACGCCGACATAATTGTTGAGCCCGCTGCGAATCTGCCGGGGCGAAAGCTGGGCATGGTGTCCCAGGGCGGCCACGGCGAGGGCATTGGCGACGTTGTGTCGGCCGGGCACGCTCAGTTCGACAGGGCCCAATGCCTGGCCGCGGTAGGTCAATTCGAAGCAGCCGTGTCCGTCCTTGAAGGAGAGTCGGTCGGCCTGCCAATCGGCCGCTCCGGTCAGGCTGAAGTTTTCGCAGCGGGTGTCAATCGTCTTGAGGGCGGCCTTGACGGAGTCATCGTCGGCATTGGTCACGAGCAAGCCCTGGGGTTTGACTTGGCCGGCAAAGGCGTTAAAGGCGTCGATAATGTCGTCGAGGTCGCGGTAGTAGTCGAGGTGGTCGCGTTCGATATTGAGGATGGCCGCGGCCGTGGGGTGGAGGTTGAGGAAGGAGCGGTCGTATTCGCAGGCTTCGACGACCAGGCTGGTGCCATGGCCGGCGCCGCTGCCACCTCCGAGTTGCTCGACGTCGGCACCGATGACAAAGCTGGGGCTTCGGCCGGCTCGTTCGAGCATATAGGCGAGCCAGCCGCTGGTGGTGCTCTTGCCGTGAGTGCCGGCAATGGCCAGCGTGTGCATCTGGCGTGTCAAGCGGCCGAGCAGCTGGGCGTATTTGAGGATGGGCAGGCGGCGTTGGCGTGCCTGGAGGAGTTCGGGGTTGTCGTCCTTAATGGCGGCCGAGACCACGAGGCAGTTGGCGTCGGGGGGCACCTGTTCGCCGTGGTGGCCGATGTGGACACTGATGCCGCGGCGGCCGAGCCGCTCCACCACGGTGGAGGTTTGGGCGTCGCTGCCGCTGACCCGGTGGCCCTGCTGGTGGAGCACTTGGGCCAGTCCGCTCATACCGCAGCCGCCGATACCGACAAAATGGTAGACCATGGTTGCTTGCTTATCCCGGACCGTCGCCAAGGGGGTCGATACTGTGGCGAGCTGCCCTTGTGACGGTCTCTTTGTTGTTGCGGTTGTTGTTGGCATAGGCACGGTCCCTCGGCTTCGGCGCTCTTGTATAATGGTTTATGGTGTCGTTGCCAAGTGACGCAGGTGGGCGGCGATTTCGCCAGCCGCCTGAGGGCGTCCGAGCGTTCGGGCCTGGTGTCGCATGGCGTCAAGGGAGCCGCCCGGGTTGGGGCCTCCCTTTATTATATCGTGCCAGAGGCGGGCTAATTCATCAGCCGTTTTTTGTCCCACGCGACAATCGGTGACAATTTTTGCGGCGCCGGCGTTGGCCAACACCTCGGCGTTGTGTCGCTGGTGTTGATCCCGATGATAGGGGTAGGGCATCAGCACGCTGGGGACTCCCAGGGCCGTCAGCTCGGCGAGGGTGGAAGCGCCGGCGCGACTGATCATGCAATCAGCCGCACGGTAGACGCGGTCCATGCGTTCGCAGTAACCCATTACGGCGACGTTGGCGTCGGCTTGCTCATAGGCGCGTTGTACTGATGCCTGCTCGGCGGCGCCTGTCAGGTGGAGTACCTGCCAACTGGCGTCGGGCCGCGCGCGCTCAGGACCCTGTTTCCGCGTGAGCCATGCGATGACGGCCTCGTTGAGGCTGCGGCCACCTTGCGAGCCGCCCACGACCACCAGCGTCGCCAGGTCCGCGTCCAGCTGCAACGCCCGGCGTGCCTGCCCACGGGCGAGGTTCTGCTCTGATGAGAGGGCACCGTTGCCGTCGTCCTGGGCTGAGCCGTTGAGGACAGAGGCTCGCACGGCACAGCCGGTAACGAGGCACTTGTGGGCGTCGTTGCCGAAACGACCAACGCTCTGGTCCCATTGCACATAGATCTGCTGGGCGTGGCGTTTGCAGTAACGGTTGGCAATGCCGGGCAGGGCGTCCGGGTTGAGGATCGCCCTTGGTAGCTTGCACTGTGCTGCCACCTTGAGAGCCGGCCCCGAGGCATAGCCGCCCAGTCCCAGCAGGGCGACGGGACGATACCGCTCGATGAGTTCCCGGCAGAGCTTGATGGAGCGGCGCCAGCGGCGATAGAAGTCAACGACGGCTCCGGGGCGACGGGGCACCGGCCTGATCGGTTGCATATGGTAGGCAAAGCCGCTCTCGTCAAGTATCCGCTGGTCGATGGCGCGTTCTGTGGCGAGAAAGACGACCTGGGCGTGCTCATCACGTTGGCACAGTGCCTGGGCGACTGCCAAACCCGGGTAAAGATGACCACCGCTGCCACCGCCGGCGAAAAGATATGTCGTTTTGACCTTGGTTCTTTGTCTCATGACCGTGGCCCCCCTCACTCTGTTGCTTCCTGGAGTGGTGCCTTGGCGACGTTGACCAAGACACCTGCTGCGATGGCGGTTACTACCAGGCCCGATCCGCCCGCGCTGACAAAGGGCAGGGCGATGCCCTTGGTCGGGGCCAGCCCGACGACCACCATCAGGTTCATGACGGCCTGGGCGCCCAGGGTGCCGCCAATGGCGACCGCCAAGAGCGAGCCGAACCGGTCGGGGGCTTGGCGTGCGATCAGAATACTGCAGAGAATCAAGGCCGCGAAGAGGCCCACCACCAGGGCGCAGCCCATAAACCCGAGCTCCTCGCCCACCACGGCGAAGACAAAGTCGGTCGTGTCTTCCGGGACCCAGCCCAGTTTCATGCGTCCTTGGCCCAGCCCGCGACCGAAGAGCCCACCAGAACCAATCGCGGTGATAGACTGGCGGGCCTGATAGGCGCTGGCGAGTTGATGTTGTTCCTGATCTGCCTGCCAATAGGCCATGACACGCTGCCAGCGGTAGTCATTATTATAGACGAGGACATAAAAGGCGATGGCGGCCAGCGGTATCAGCACCAGCAGGTGCCACCAACGCGCCCCCCCGGCCAGGAGCAGCAGGGCCCCCATGGCCCCCACCAGCGCCGCCGTGCCGAAATCCTCCTTGCCGATCAATGCGACGGCGACGCCCAGCACCAGCGCGCCGGGCACGAAGCCGCGCCAGAATGAGCGCATCTCTTCCCCCCGCCAGGCGCCGTAAGCGGCTAGAAACATCACGACGATCCACTTGGCCAGCTCCGAAGGCTGAAACGTCAGGCCGTATTCCGCCGGACCGAATTTGAGCCAGCGTCGGGCCCCGTTGACCTCGTGCCCAATGCCGGGCACCAGGACCAGGGCTAAGAGGATGATCGAGCCCGCCATCAGCCAGACCACCGGCGAGAGGCCCAGGCTCTCGTCGCGTAGTCGCCAGGTGCGATAGCTGAATTGGCTCACAATCGCCAGCACCGCCCAGACGATGGGCACAAAGGCCAGACGCCGCAGCGTGGCGTAACGCCAGAAATGCGCGACGTCCCATTGCTGGTCAACGCTCGCCCCCGCGGAAAAGACCATCAGGGCTCCCAGGCACAGCAATGCACTAATGACTACCATAAGGTAGCCATCAAGTGAGCTGCGAGGGGCAACGGACTGATCCGGCAGGTTCATGGCAAAAATCCTTTAGTGGTCGAGTCTGCTTTCTTTGAGCCTCGTGGGTCTCTGTTGCTGTTTGCGTTCCAATTGCACCGGTGCTTCTTTCGCCGGGCTCTTCTTAACGGAGCTTGAGGGTAATCAGGCCGATCGCGGCAAAGGCGACGCTTAAAAGCCAAAAACGAACCACCACCTGCGGCTCACTCCAGCCGCCCAGGTGATAATGGTGATGAATGGGGGCACAGCGAAAAATACGCTTGCCGTCGGAATAGCGGTAGTAGCCCACCTGGAGCATGACGCTCAGGGCTTCGACGACGAAGACGCCTCCGACGATCAGCAAGAGCAGTTCGTGACGCGTCACTACGGCGGTGTAGCCGATGAGGCCCCCAAGGGTCAGACTGCCTACGTCGCCCATGAAGATTCGGGCCGGCTCCCAGTTCCATACCAGAAAC
>CAYNXW010000010.1:0-22225 GCA_964401265.1 uncultured Pirellulales bacterium
CCCCGTACAACAAAAATAACGCCGCCACCGCCGCCCGCGACGACCCCACGGCTCGCATGATGCCGATGTCACGACGCTTCTGCATCACGATCATCAACATAATCACAAACACCAGCAACGCCGCCACCGAGAAAATCAACCCCATCAGAACTTCCATCACCGCCAACTGCTTGCGAATCTCCCGCGTAATCATCCGCAAGTAATCCGTCTCCAGCGAAGGCTTGACCTCCACCTGCGAAATCCTGCTCCCTGACCAGCCCAGCTCCTTCCGACAAAACTCCGCCCAGCGCTGCCGCACCTGCTCCAACGCTGCCGGTGTCGTCCAGCCCTCACGCACATAAATACGCATCCGGCCCGCACAGTGGTACTGGCCTGCCGTCTCCGTGCCCACCAGCTGACGCACATAATCAAAAGGCAGATACACAAACCTCGTATCCGCCTCGTATTGGCCGGTCTCCACCGCGTCGGTCACCCACACACGCCGACGCACCTTGCGAACCGCCGGCAACGCCTCATCGTCCTGGCTGGCATCACGCCGGCCATAAAGGATAAACATGGGGGCTTTCTGTGCCTCTATGCGAGCGGCCACCGCCTCCTCGTCGTATTCATCCGTCTGCTCGTCGGGCCGGCCCAACAGCCCAATGCCCACGATCGCCCCCACCGGCAACGTCTCTTGAGCAGGCCCGCCACGCCGGCTCATCCATTGCCGCGCCTGCGTCTTCGCCTCCGCGGACAACTCAAACGATGGCGCTGCCTCCGACCCTTGCAGCAACAGACCTTCACGAAACGTCCTCTCCTGCCGCAGCTTCTCCGCCGGCACCCCCACCAACTGCACCGGCCTCAAATCCCCCCGCCCCAGATACAACAACGCCGGCGTCTCTGCCACCGCCACCGCACGCTCAATGCTCGCGAGCCCTTCCAGTGCGTCAGACAGCTCGGCCCACTTCGCCAGTTCCAGACGGCCCGTCTGCAGCTCAATCTGACCAAACTGCTGCTCCCAGTGCCTGTCAAACTCACGCAGAAACCCCCGAAACAGACTGGTAATCACGATCAGCAACGCCACGCACAACCCCACCGCCATCACGCCAAAAAACGCGATCCGACGCTTTCGCAGATAACGCCAACACAAAAAAAAACCGTGCATCGCTTAACCGCCGCCCGCATCCATCGCGAGCACCTCACCCACCCCTTGAAGCCCCCTGCATATATAGGGGCTGATTTCCGTCAACCGTATCACCACGCTTTCATTGCAAGCAGGTTACCCTTGCGGCCGCATCAGCGGAAACAAAATGACGTCCCGAATCGACGCCGAACCCGTTAACAGCATCACCAGCCGATCGATACCGATCCCCAACCCCCCCGCCGGCGGCATCCCGTGCTTCAACGCCTGAACAAAATCCTCGTCCAGCGTGCGGAATACCTCTTCTTCCTCGTCGGCGCCACGCAATTGCTCTTCAAACTTGGCCTGCTGAATCGCCGGATCGTTCAGTTCCGTATACGCCGGACCGATCTCCATCGCCCCGATAAACAGGTCCCACCGCTCGCACCAGGCGGGATCCTCCTGCTTCGGCTTGGTCAAAGGCGAGATCGCACTGGGATAATCCATCACAAACGTCGGCTCAATCAAACCCTCCTCGCACGTCGCCTCAAACACGTCGTTGAGCACAATCGCGTCGTCCTTGTTCGCTTCACTGATCTGCAACTCACGCGCCTTGCCGCGCACCTGCTCCATATCCGAGACGCCAAAGCCGTTGATCTCCTCGAACAACGCCGAAAACGTCACCCGCCGGAAAGGCTGGCTGTAGTCGATCGCGTGCCCGCACCATTCAATGACCCCGTCCTCACTGACTTGCAACGCGAGGTGGCGAATCAGTGCTTCGGTCAGCTCCAGCATCGTCAGGTAATCGCCATACGCCTCGTACACCTCCATCGAGGTAAACTCCGGGTTGTGCTGCGTGCTGATGCCTTCGTTGCGAAAGTTGCGATTGATCTCGTAAACCTTCTCCATCCCCCCCACCAGCAGCCTCTTGAGATAAAGCTCCGGCGCCACACGCAGAAACAAAGGCAGGTCCAGCGTGTTGTGATGCGTCACGAAAGGCCGCGCCGCCGCACCACCCGCCTGAGGCTGCATCATCGGCGTCTCCACCTCCACAAAACGACGCCCCTCCATGAAACGCCGCACCTCACGCACCAACCGGCTACGCTGCACAAACGTCGCCATCACCTCCGGGTTGCTGAACAAATCCACATAACGCTGTCGATAACGCGACTCCACGTCCTGAAGCCCATGCCATTTACCCGGCGGCGGCGTTGTCGCCTTGCACAGCAGCGTCAACTGCGTCACCCAGATGGTGATCTCGCCCGTCCTGGTCTTGCCCAGCGTCCCCTCCACCCCCACAATGTCTCCCAGATCGAGCAGCTTGGCCAACGCCCACGTCTCGCTCAGCAGCTTCTTGCTCAGACCCACCTGAATCGTCCCCGACCAGTCACGAAGCGTCATGAAAATCAGCTTGCCGATATCCCGGTGCAGCACGATCCGCCCCGCCCCGCGGACCACCTGCTCTTCTTGCGCCTCGTCATAACGCGACGCCACCTGCGCCAACGCCTCGGCCCCGGCAAACCTGCTGCCATAAGGGTCCACCCCCAACTCCCGTGCCTGGGCTGCCTTGGCCAGCCGAATCTCTTCATATTCATTCACTGTTGTTGTTTGTTCGTTTGTCATAACCTCGCCATCTTAGCCCGACCTGCCGCTACGTCAACGAAAAACCCGCACCACACCCGCTCGCCAGCCCCCCTGACACCCTCAAAAACCCCCTTACGTCCCAAAGTGCCACCCGGATTTGCCTTTGCCCCACCAGGCCCATAAAGTCCTGTAAAGGCAGAGTGTTTCAAAAACGCCTCCCCCACTCCGGGGACGCATCCGCGCCAACAAAAACGGAGACCGGCCATGAAGAAAGAAAAGAAGACCCTGACCACCGCATTCGGCAATGCCGTCCCGGACGATCAGAACAGCCTCACCGCCGGACCACGCGGGCCCGTCCTCATGCAGGATGTGCACCTCATGGAAAAACTCGCTCACTTCGACCGCGAACGCATTCCCGAACGTGTCGTGCACGCCAAGGGCGCCGGCGCCCACGGCTACTTCGAAGTCACCGCCGATGTCTCCCGCTACACCAAAGCCGCCTTCCTCGCCCCCGTCGGAAAACGCACCGACGTGTTCGCCCGCTTCTCCACCGTCGGCGGCGAAAAAGGCTCCGCCGATGCCGCACGCGACCCCAGAGGCTTCGCCGTCAAATTCTATACCGAACAGGGAAACTACGACCTCGTCGGCAATAACACACCCGTCTTCTTCATCCGCGACCCCCTGAAATTCGCCGACTTCATCCACACCCAGAAACGTAACCCCGCCACCAACCTGCCTGACCCGGATATGTTCTGGGACTTCCTGTCCCTGACGCCCGAGTCGATTCACCAGGTCACCATCCTCTTCTCCGACCGCGGAATCCCCGCCGACTATCGACACATGAACGGCTACAGCAGCCATACCTTCAAGTGGTACAACGACAAAGGCGAATACTTCTGGGTGCAATACCATTTCAAAACCGACCAGGGCATCAAAAACCTGACTCGCCAGGACGCGCAACAACTCTGCAGCCAGGACCCCGACCATGCCACACGCGCCCTCTATGACGCCATCAACCGCGGCGACTACCCCTCGTGGACCCTGAAAATGCAGATTCTAACACCCCAACAGGCCGACAAGTTCGCCTGGGACATCTTCGATATCACCAAGGTCTGGCCTCACGCCGAGGTCCCCCCCATCACCGTTGGCAAACTGGTGCTCAACCGCAATCCCGTCAACTATTTCGCCGAGGTCGAACAGGCCGCCTTCTGCCCCGGCAACGTCGTGCCCGGCATCGCCGTCTCACCCGACAAAATGCTCCAGGCCCGCCTCTTCTCCTACCACGACACCCACATCCACCGCCTCGGACCCAACTACCACCTCATCCCCGTCAATGCCCCTCGAAACGCCCCGGAAAACAGCTACCAACGCGACGGCTTCATGCGCACCGACCACAACGGCGGCGACGGCCCCAACTATTGGCCCAACAGCATGGGCGGACCCGCCCCCGACCCATCAGCCGCCGAACCTGCCTTCAAAACTGTCGACACCGCCGATAGACATCCCTTTACCCACCCCAATGACGACTTCGTCCAGGCCGGCAATCTCTACCGCAAAGTCATGTCCGACACCGACCGCGACCACCTCATCGGCAACATCGTCAGCCACCTCGCCAACGCCCAGCAACGCATCCAACTACGCCAGGCCGCCCTGTTCTATAAAGCCGATCAGGACTATGGCCGACGCGTAGCCGACCAACTCGGTCTCGATATCAAACAAGTCCAACGCCTCGCCGAGATGACCCCCGCCGACCGAGCAAAAGCCACTCAGTAACCGCCCGGTCAAACCAGCGACAGTCGTAGC
Source organism: uncultured Pirellulales bacterium (assembly GCA_964401265.1). Lineage (GTDB taxonomy): Bacteria > Planctomycetota > Phycisphaerae > Sedimentisphaerales > SM23-30 > CAYNXW01. The sequence goes on from CAYNXW010000010.1 coordinate 4,487, forward strand.
GACGTTGCCTCGACAAAAATGCCAGGCTTGGAAGCGGGTAGGGCGGATGGCAACATCCGCCAATCAAAAACACAAACACGCCATCCCAATATCGCACGTAACCCTCGGCCCTCCAATGACAAACACCCTTCCCAACCGACACCCCCCCTCCTCCAGCCCCCGGTGCAAAACCGCGGGATTCCCCCCGCCCCTCCCTGTGCACCCGCTACCCCACCATCCATTGAAGCCCCCCATCTTGATGGGGGGGCAGACATTCGATCACATTGCCCTTTCAATACCTCAACTCCTCCCGTGCCAAGGCCGTCTTGTCGCCACGAAACTCTGCTACTTGCAACGGTAGTAGCGCCGAGCTAGGTCTTGGGGGTTCTTAGCCAGAGGCCTTCGATTTCCTCCAGTGATTTGCCCTTGGTTTCGGGTACGAAGCGCAGGAAAAACAGGGTGCCGATCAGGCAGATTACCGCAGAGGTGAAGAAACTGGCATGCATGCCGAAATGCCGGACGAACCAGGGGAAGATGGAAACTGCCACCCAATACGTTCCCCAGTTGGAGAAGACGGCGATGGAGACGGCCCGGCCTCGAATGCGGTTGGGGAATATTTCGGGCGTGAGAATCCAGATGACTGCACAAATCGACAGGGCAATGCAGGACATATAAACACAGATCATAATCCCGATGAGCAACCCATACGTGCGGGACATGCTGTAGACTATTTCACCGGTCTCGGGCGCGGTTGTCTCTGTTCTGCCAAGAACGAACAATACGCCAATGATGCCCATAGTAACCGTCACCACGGCCATCCCCGAGATGAGCAGCGGACGGCGTCCTAAAGAGTCCACCACCAGTATCGCAATGATAGTGAAGACCAGGTTGATCATACCGAACCCGACCTGCCCCAGAAATGCTCCAAATTCTTCGAAGCCTGCCGCCATCAATATCTTGGGGCCGTAGACCACTACGATGTTAACCCCGCTAAGTTGCCCAAATACTGACAGACCAATACCCACTATCAACGCCATTCGCAGGCCGGGTTTGAACAGTTCGCCGAGGGAGCCCTCCTCACGCGTGACGGCTTCTGTAATCTCGGCGAGTTCTCGTTTGGCGGTGAGGGTCCCGCTGATCTTTTCGAGGATTCTAAAGCCATGCGTTGGCTTGCCTGTTTCGATGAGGAAGCGGGGGCTCTCAGGTACGAGGAACAACAGCAGGAAGAAAAGGCCTGCGGGGATCATTTCGGCACCGAACATGCCTCGCCATACTTCCTGGACCATGGTCCAATAGAAGACGCCTTGGCCCCCAAATGCGTCGGGATTGTTCTCAGAAAATCTGAATAACATCAGGTTGGAGCCGTAAGCTGCCAGAATACCTATGACAATCGAGAGCTGATACAGAGCGACGAGTCGGCCTCGCCAACGCGGCGGCGAGAATTCGGAGATATACATTGGCGCCATCACCGACGCCATGCCGACGCCGAAGCCGCCGATGACCCGAGCGACGATTAGCACCGGAAAAGTCGGCGGTATAGCCGAGAAAAGAGCGGAGACAAAGAAGAATAAGGCCGCAAAGATGAGTATCGGTTTTCTTCCAAAACGGTCGCCGAGGGTGCCCGCGCTGGCGGCGCCGACAATACACCCGATCAGGGCGGAAGAAGCAAAAAGCCCCTCCCACAGCTCACTCAAGTCATACTGTGCTTTCACCTTTTCGACGGTTCCGGCGATGACGGCGGTGTCAAAGCCGAACAACAGACCGCCCAGCGACGCGACGGTGCAGATCAAGGCGAGATAGCTGCGAGAAGGTTTGTCCACGAACATGGCCCCCGTGTTGTCCAGGTCTTGCTCGATTGCCAAGGTATGGCTCCGTACCAGCCGGGTAGGGCGGATGGTAACATCCGCCAATCAAGAACACGAACACGCTATCTCAATATCGCATGTAACCCTCGGCCCTGCAATGACAAACACCCTTCCCAACCGACACCCCCCCCTCCTCCAGCCCCCGGTGTCAAACCGCGGGATTCTTCCCGCCCACCCCGTGCACCCGCTACCCCACCATCCCTTGAAGCCCCCCATCTTGATGGGGGGGCAGACATTCGACCCCATTGCCCTTTCGACACCCCAACTCCCTCCCGTGCCGAGGCCATCTCGGCCTCGCACAACAAGCCGTCGCCAAAGGCGACACCTCCCCTTATCCCTTATCCCTTATCCCTTGAAATCCCGTCAATCCTGTAAACCCGGCCAAGAAATCTTGTCCCGCGATCCGTGGTTGCCTTTTCTTGGCTTCTCCCCGTTTTCGGCGGCTCTGCAGCGAGTCTTACCTGTGTTAAAATGGGCAAGTTGGGCAAGCTGGATCTGTGCGCACTCCTGAAAATCACCCTTCAAAAAGCCCCAAAACACGCCTCATTTTGGCCAAAAACGTCCCAACTTCTGCCCAAAACGGCCCAACTTCTTCCAACTTTCTCCCACTTTTTGACAGTCGCTGACCAAATCGCGCACAGCCCAACCCGCACAGGTTGCCTATATTGACAAATTTTTTTTGATTTCCGCCGACACATTCGCGCTCGCACCCCTGTTTCCCGTGCAAAAACGCAGTTGCCCCTGGCCGCACTTTGGTCAGCAGCACTGGTAAGGGGCCGCGCCTGGTTGTCATCGTTATCATTACAGCGTCACGCCTGGCTCCATACAGGCGAGGAAACAGCCCGGCGCTTACCAGAAATGTGCCGGCGCCAGCCAAAACACGCCAGAGAGGCTCTTGCAAATCGTCGGGCCTTGAGGCAAAATGATTTTACGTTACCGAGAACCTTATATAGCAATTCGGCACGGCGGCAGACGCCGGCCCCTGAGATTGGAGGCCCTCATGGCTAAAAAGGCCCAAGCCCTTCGACTGGACGATATTGAAACCCCCCAACCCCGCACCCCCGTCATCGGTGTCTTTTCCCCCTGCGACCCACGAATCGACCAGGACAGTCGCAAACGTGTCCAAAACATCATTGGCACCGTCGCCGACAGTATCGCTGGCCGGGTCGTGCTGCCCGACCGCCAGCCCGTGCCCGTGGTCTACTCCACGACCCTGATCGACAGCGAACGCCAGGCCGACGTCGTCGCCCAGCAATTTCGTCAGGCGGGAGTCAATATACTGGTTTGCACCCCTGATACCTGGGCTTTTCCGCAGCTTAGCACCATTTCGCTGCTGCAGCAGTTTCCGGCCGACACCCCCATCAACATCACCTGTGGTAACAGCGGGCCCAAACCCGGCGTGGTCTATGCCCATGCCGTCAACGGCGCCATAAGCCAATATGGCAAACAGGTCGCCCTCAACGTGGGCACCTGGCCCGACACCGGCCAAAACCCCGCCATGACGAAAGACACCGCCCGTGCCCTGATCGACTGGTGCTACGCCGCCGTCACCACCGTGGCCCTCAAGGGGCGGCGCGTTATGGTCTTCGGCCATGATTCCATGGGCATGGAAACTGCCATGGCCCATATTATTCCCACACGCAACACGTTTGGGCTGGAAATCACCCGCCTTGACATGAAACTCCTGGCGGACATGCTCGCCAAGAAAGCATATAACGCCAAGGAACTAAAGGAGTTACGCGGTTGGATCGACTCACAGATCGGCAACCGCCTTGAAATCCGCAACAACGTCGACAGTGAACGCTTCAACCAGAGCCTGGCGATGTACCTCATCAATCGTGACCTCATGGAAGATCTCAACGCCGTTGGCGGCGGTTTCATGAGCCAGCTGGAATGGGGCTCGGATAATCGCGGTGTGCCGCTGCCGGTGGCAGATGTGATGGAATCACTCTTTAACAGCACCTTTGATCACCGAGGGCCCAAGCCGCCGTTGCCTTACGCGACGGAGGCGGATGTCCAAGGGCTCTTGACGATGCTCTTTATGACCTATCTCAGTGGCGGTAACCCCCCGCTATTTATGGACTTCCGCAAAGTCTGGGAGGCCGGTGAGATCAAGCAGCTGGCCAAGAAGCTCAAGCTGTCAGCCCTGCCCAAGAGTGCTGATTACGCTCGGAAGGGTCTGGTGGACGGCAACAATTCGGGTAGTGCCGCCCTGGACTGGGCCGCCAAGCCCGGCGCGACGGTCAAGGACATCATGAAGAACGTGGCTATGCCGCTGGCGGACGAGTTCTATTTCCCTGGTGGGGGCAATTCGGTCACGTTCATGACGCCGGCGGGGGTTGATGGTATAGCGGGTCGTCTGGCCTACAGTAGCCTTAATGGCATGTTCAGCCTGGTCTGGGACGAGGCCACGACGACGGCGGTTCCGAAGAAGCTCGGTCAGGCGATGGTGAATCTGACCAACTGGAACTGGCCTCACACGTTTGTGGTGCCCAAGTACGCTTCGATGGTGGAATACAAGCAGTATGCACCGGCGAACCACTTCCACATGACGTGGGACCTGCCGGTGGCTCGGTTGCAGCACTGGATGGACCAGACGAACGTGCTGAGCGTGGCACCGTGGGCGGCGCGGCCTAGTTTTGTGGAGGGAGTCGACCGGCCCGCTCCGCTGATTCAGCTGATCAATGGCGGCGAGAACAGCTATAAGTCATTGAAGGCGAAGGGTTAAGGCGTTTGGTGTCTGTTGTCAGTGGTGCCGGGCCTTGGTGCATGAAGCGGCGGCCGGGGTGGGCGGTGCGTTTGGCTGGACTGAAGGCGACGAGGCTTTGGCGAGCGTGCTTTTGTCAGGGGTATTCGTTTTCGGTCGGTGCTTGATGCTGGCCGGCGGGATTGACGAGGCTGGGCCGGTGTGCCTTACGGCACCTTATTATGCTTAGGGAGATTATCAGGTGAATATTGTGCGAGAGACCAAGTGTGTCATGCTTTGCTGTCTGGCGATGGTGGTTGGCTGGACGTGCAGCGGGGCTGGGGCCCAGTGCAAAGGGGCGGAGTCTGTGGCGGGTCACTGGGATCTGGCGCTTCAGTGCTGGACGCTGAACCGTTACAATTTGTTTGAGGCGTTGGACCGAGCGGCGTCTTTGGGGATCGAGTGCATTGAGGCCTATCCGGGTCAGGTTGTCAGTGGGGAAAGGCCCGGTCTGAAGTTCAACGTCGGGATGACGGCGGAAGAGCGTTCGTATGTCAAGGCTGAGTTGCGGCGTAAGGGGCTCAGGCTGGTCAATTTCGGGGTGGTGGCGGTGCCGAAGGACGAGGCGGGTCGGCGGCGGCTTTTTGAGTTTGCCGAAGACATGGGCATCGAGACGGTTGTGGCGGAGCCGGGCGAGGCGGTGATGGATAGTCTGGACCGGTTGTGCCAGGAATTTCGCATCAATCTGGCCATACATAATCATCCCAAGCCATCGCCTTTCTGGAATCCGCAGCGTGTGCTTGATTTGTGTCAAGGGCGTAGCAAGTACATTGGGGCGTGTGGGGACACGGGTCATTGGCGTCGTTCGGGTTTGGACCCGGTCGCCTGTCTGCGTCAGCTGGAGGGGCGGGTTATTTCTTTGCACTTCAAAGACGTTGTGAAAGAGGGGGACAGGTGGACGCGTGCGGCTAAGGATGTTCCGTGGGGCATGGGTAAGAACGACGTGTCGGCCATGATGGCTGAGCTGGAGCGTCAGGGATTTCGTGGGGTATTTTCGATTGAATACGAACGTAACGACATCAAGGATCTGACGGCGGACTTGAGTGCGTGCGTGATGTATTTTCAAGTGCAGAAGCACCTGCTGGCGGCGACGGGCTGGCGTAGTCCGCTGGCGGCGGATTTGTCGAACTGTGTTTATCCCGCAGGCAGTTGGACGTATGAGGGGGGCGTTCTGGAGCGTGTGGGCGGCGACAACATCTGGACGAAGGAACGGTATGGCGATTTTATTCTGGACCTGGAGTTCAAGGTGGGCGCCAAGGCCAACAGTGGTGTTTTCATTCGTTGCGGCAGCATTGACGAGTGGATTCACACATGTATCGAGGTTCAGATACACGATACGACGGACGGCACCAAGCACGGCCAGTGCGGGGCGATTTATGATTGTCTATCGCCGAGCGAGAACGCGTTGCGGCCCACGGGGCAATGGAATCATCTGACGGTAATCGCGTTGGCCAATCGCGTGTGGGTTATCATGAACAGTGTTCGGATTATTGACATGGACCTCAATTTGTGGACGCAGGCGGGCAAGAACCCTCAGGGTACGCGTAACAAGTTCCGCACGGCGTATAAGGATATGCCGCGGGAGGGGCATATTGGTTTTCAGGACCATGGTGATCCGGTGTGGTACCGCAACGTGCGTATCATGCCGTTGAACTAGGGTGAGGTAGCGAGTCGGTTTTTTGCAATAAGACACTGTTGGACTTGCTGTGATCAAGAAACAACTTTCTGGTAATGGGAGGTCGCTATGCGACGCATGTTGTCATGTCTCGGATTTGGTCTGGTGGTTGCTTTAGTGTTGTCGTCAGAGCGGGCGTGGTCGTGGCCCGGTGAGGATCTGGTCGGGTCGGGGGAGGTGGCCAAGATGCAGGAGGCGTCGCCGGATAAGGCGCGGGTTGAGCCGAAGCGGGCGCGTAAGTTGCTGGTCTTCAATATGTGCAAGGGTTTTCCGCATTCGTCGATACCTTTTGGTGCGAAAGCGTTGGAGATCATGGGGGAGAAGACGGGGGCTTATTCGGTGGTGGTCAGCAGTGACGTGGGGTTGTTTACGTCGGCGAAGTTGAAGGCATTTGACGCCATCTGCTTTAACAACACGACGGCGGTGGAGAAGGCGCTTGACGGGTCGGGCAAGAAGGCGTTGTTGGGCTACATCAAGAACGGGGGGGGCATTGTGGGCATTCACGGCGCCACGGACTGTTTTATGCAATGGCCGGAAATGGCAGAGATAATGGGTGGGCTGTTCGATCAGCATCCGTGGAACGAGGAGGTGACGCTGAAGATTGACGACCCGATGCATCCGTTGTGTCAGGTGTTTGGGGGCAAGAGTTTTGTGGTTGCCGACGAGATTTATCAGATCAAGGCGCCGTACAGTCGAGAGAGGTTGCGTGTGCTGCTGAGTCTGGACACGGCCAAGACGAACATGAACAAAGGCAACATTCGTCGTACGGATGGCGATTTTGCTGTGGCGTGGGTGCGCAGTTACGGTAAGGGTCGTGTGTTCTATTGTTCGTTGGGTCACCGTCACGAGATATTCTGGAATCCGACGGTGCTGCAGTTTTATCTTGACGGGATCCAGTTTGCGTTGGGTGATCTGGAGGCCGACACGACGCCGAGTGCCAAGCTGGACCCGGCGTACCAGGAGCGGGGGGTGAGCGAGGCGCGTCGGCGTCGTTTTGATGGTGCTTTTGAGGACATCAAAGGGTATGATGTTGGTCAGAGTCGTAAGGGTCTGATGACGATTGCCGAGACGTTGCGTGAGAGCGGCGGCAATGCGGCGCAGCGTCAGGTGTTTGCTGATCGTCTGGCGGGTCTGCTGGGGGGCGAAGGCAGTGTCGCACTCAAGCAGTTTGTCTGCCGTATGCTTTCGCAGTTTGGTTCGGCCGGGCAGGTGGGTGCGTTGGCGCCTTTGTTGACTGACAAGGAGCTTGCCCATATGGCTCGTTACGCTTTGGAGCGGATCGACGCGCCGGCGGCGGGTCGGGTGTTGCGTCAGGCGTTGGGTAAGACGAAGGGAGAGCTCAAGGTCGGGGTAATTAACTCGATAGGCGAGCGTGAGGACGCTGAGGCGATTGGGGTTTTGTCGGATCTGGTGAAGGCTTCGGACGCGTCGGTGGCGGAGGCGTCGGTATTGGCGTTGGGTAAGATGGGGGGCGCCAAAGTGGCCAAGCGGTTGCTCAAGTTGCGGCGGAAGGGGTCGGTGGAAATGCGGGGGGTTCTCGCGGACGCTTGTCTTCGGATAGCGGATCGTCTGTCGGGCGAGGGGCGTCAGCGGAGTGCACGGAAGATTTATCGTGCTTTGTACAAGGCGGACGAGGAGGGTGGGACTCAGGCGGCGGCGTTTATTGGTCTGGTACATGCGAGCAAGACCGACGAGGCGGTGGGATACGTTGTTGCGGGGCTGGGTAGCGAGGACGTGGCGGTGCAACAGTCGGCGTTGCGTCTGGTACGTGAGCTGCCGGGTGAGCAAGCGAGTGTTATCTTTGCGAAGGAACTGCAGGGCGCGCCTGCGGGGACGCAGGTATTTCTGATCGACGCGTTGGCAGCGCGAGGTGATGTTGGGGTGCTGCCGGCGGTCGTGGAAGCGGCGCGGGACGGCGCGGGGGCGGTTCAGGTGGCGGCGCTGCGGGCGTTGGGGCAGTTGGGGGACGCGTCGGTGGTGGAGCTGCTTGTGGAGCGGGCGGCGCATGGTGCGCCTGAACAGGTACAAGTGGCGCGTGAAAGTCTTCATCGTCTGAGTGGTGGGCACGTTGATCCCAAGATGATTCAATTGTTGGAGACGACGGACGATCCGCAAGTGACGATCGCGCTAATCGAGAGTTTGTCGAGCCGCAAGACGGCCAGTGCCTTTAAGCCGCTGGTAGCGATTGCAGGGAAGCCTGCTTCGCCGCCGCTGGGGGTGGCGGCGTGGCGTGCGTTGGGCGAAGTGGCCTCGGGCAAGGAGATGAGTGAGCTGGTCGGGTTGCTGGTTGAGGCTAAGGATCGTGATCGGTCGGTGGCGGAAAAGACGGTGGTGGCGGTTGCCCGCAAGGCGCCGGCTTCGATCGATGCGGCGGGTGTTGTTCTCAAGCGGATTGAGGGTGTGACGGAGACGAAGGTCAAGAGCAGTTTGTTGCGGGTTCTTGCACAGATTGGCGACGTGAGAGCGTTGGATCTGATGCGAACGGCGTTGGGTCATGAAGACCTTGAAATGCAGGAGGCGGCGTTGCGTGGTCTGGCGTCGTGGCCTAATACGGATCCGATAGCGGACTTGCTGAAAGTGGCCCAGAAGAGTTCGATCCAGAAGTTGCGTGTGCTGGCGTTGCGGGGGTATGTGGGGATGATTGCCTTGGCGCAGGAGCTGTCGCCGGAGGAACGTCTGGGGATGTACAAGATGGCTATGGGTCTGGCGGAGACGCAGACGGAGAAGCGGCGTGTAATCGGGTCGCTGGCAGCGTTGGAGTCTCCGGTGGCGATCGCGTATGTCAAGACGTTCTTTGAGGATGAGGCGTTGGAGACGGATGCGAAGTTGGCGGCGGTGAAGATTGCGCAACGGGTGTATCCTCTGGACCCGGCGGGTATTGGCGCGTTGATGAAGCAGCTTGAGGAGAGCTCCAACGAGCAAATCCGCAAGCAGTCGCAGGGAGTGCTGGCGAAGCTGGGCCAGCTGGGTGATTTTATTACGGCGTGGAAAGTGGCGGGGCCTTACGTGGCGGCGGACGGGACGGACAAGGGTGCGTTTGACAGTGCCTTTGGGCCGGAGCAGGCGGGTGCGGCGGTGGCGTGGCAGACCATTGCGTTGGGTACGGCCAAGCCGGGTCATTTGAATTTGGCCCAGGCCTTTGGCAGCCATAATCACTGTGCCGGCTATCTGCGAACCGTGGTGCACAGCGGCAAGACGCAGGAGTTGGACTTGCTGGTGGGCAGTGACGATTCGGTTAAGGTCTGGCTCAACGGCAAGTTGGTGCATGCACACCATGTTGGCAGGGCGGTAGTGGTGGACCAGGACAAGGTCCGGGTGACGCTGAATGAGGGAGCCAATACGCTGTTGCTGAAGGTGGTGCAATTCAGCGGTGATTGGGGTGCTGTGGTGCGGTTCCGGAAGGCAGATGGGCAGGCGGTGGACAACCTGAGATTCGTGTTGCCTTGAGCTGGGTGGGCGTGGTGAGCCAGCGAGCGGTCGGTCAGGGGTGGCCGCGGGGGGTGACGTGGAGTCGCGTCGGCAGGTAGTTGTAGTGTAAGTGTTGTTTTTATAAGCAGTTACGTTGCATTGGTTTGGTGGGCCATGTTTTTGCTTGCCACGCATGGGCCAAAAGGCCACAATGTTAGCATGGGTGCGCCTATAGCGCGGGACAAGCATAGTACGAGCCGATGGTATAACCGGGTTAAGGGGGCTTTCAGAAGGAGCAGTTTGCCACGTTATGAGAACTCCAACTAACCAGAGCAAGGATCAAAACGTTGAGTCTTCGAGTTCCCAGGCGGATGAGTCGCGTGGTAGCGGGATCAGTCGTCGGGATTTTTTGCGGGCCAGTGCCGCTGCCGGGGCGGGTCTGATGGTGAGCCCGGTGGTGTGGGGTCAGTCGGCGGGTAAGGTGGACGACATCAACGTCGCGCTGATCGGGGCGGGGGCTGAGGGGCAGGTTCTTACGGAAGCGTGCCTGAAGATTCCTGGTATTCGGTTTCAGGCGGTATGCGACATTTGGAAACAATACAATCTGCGTCGCTCAGTGGGGTTGCTGAAACGGTACAAGCACAACGCCAACGCCTACACGGACTACAAGGAGATGCTGGCGAAGGAAGGTGACAAGATCGACGCGGTTATTGTTGCCACGCCGGATTTTTGGCATGCGGAGCACGCGAATGAGTCGATGAAGGCGGGCAAGGACGTTTACTGCGAAAAGGAGATGTCCAATACGCTTGAGGGTGCGCGGAGCATGTTGCAGACGGCCAAGGCAACGGGCAAGTTGCTGCAGATCGGTCATCAGCGGCGTAGCAACCCGCGTTACATATATTGTTACGACAAGCTGGTGAAGGAGGCGGGCCTGCTGGGGCAGGTGACGACCATCAACGGCCAGTGGAACCGTAGTCGTGCGGCGTGCGAGGTGCGTGAGTGCTCCAAGCGGCTTAATATTGATGATGCGACGCTGAAGAAGTATGGGTTTGACAACATGCGGGAGTTTTTGAACTGGCGTATGTTCAAGGGTCTCGGGGGCGGGCCGATTGTGGATCTTGGTTCGCACCAGATTGATATTTACGCGTGGTTCCTGGATGCGTTGCCGACGTCGGTGATGGCCAGTGGGGGCAAGGACTACTGGCAGGAGTATGAGTGGTACGACAACGTGATGGCGATTTTTGAATTTCCGAATGGTGACGGTCAGGTTCGTGCCTTCTATCAGACGCTGACGACGAACAGCAATGGCGGCTACTACGAGACGTTTATGGGTGACCAAGGGACGCTGTCCATTTCGGAAGCGAAGGGGCGTGGCGAGATTTTCCGTGAGCCTTGGGTCACGGCGGACAAATGGGAAGGCTGGGTGAAGAAGGGCTACATCAGGGCCCCGAAGGCGGAGAAGCCGGCGCCCAAGGCGAAGAAGGGTGATGTTCGTGAAAGCGGCAAGCCTCCGTTATATGAGCTTACGGCGACGCTTGATAAGCCTTACCATCAGCCCCACCTGGAGAACTTTTTCGGTGCGATGCGTGACAGCAAGGTGAAACTGAACTGTCCGGCGAAGATCGGCTACGAAACGGCGGTGATGGTGCTGAAGGTGAACGAGGCGATCGCGGCGGGCAAGCGGCTGGAGTTTTCTCCGGAAGATTTCAAGGGTTAGTCAGGAGAGTACAGGCGACGTAGCTGGCAGAAGGGCCAGGCGTGGCGTAAGAGCTAAGAATGTGTTACACGTCCTAGGTGAAGGGACCTTATGAATACGACGACCTTCGGTTGGCGACCCGTCGGTGTGCCTGGCTTATTGGCCTGGCTGACATTGGTTTTGGCATGGCCCGTTTCGGCAGGGGCAGAATGGAAGCAGCTGGGGCTGGGTGACGGAGACGACGGCAACGAGTCGTCTCCGGTGCACGTGATCGAGCTTTTCAGCAAGATGTCGGAGTTGCCGGACGCTGAGCCGGCGGGGATTGCTCCTGGCGAGGAAGGGCCGGCGCACCCGTTCAATCTGGGTGCGACGTGTGGTCGCTGCCACGATGTGGAGGCGATCAGCAAGGGTTGGCATTTCAATTCTGCCGCGGATGGTGTTTCGCCGGGGCGAGTGGGCGAGCCTTGGGTATATGTTGATGGGGGGACGTTCACGCAGGTACCGGTGTCGGGGCGTGACTGGCCTGGGGTTGCGGATCCGGCGGAGGTCGGTCTGACGCCTTGGGAGATGGTCAAGCGTTTTGGTCACCATATGCCCGGTGGCGACTACGGCATGCTGATCGACCAAGGTGAGGATGGACTGGAGCGTCTGGATGTGGCTGGTCGTTTCGAGGTGAATTGCCTGGCTTGTCACAACGGCTCGCCATTGCAGGACCAGTCGGAGGCTGCCAAGCAGATTGCGTTGGAGAACTTTCGGTGGGTGCCGACGGCGTCCTCGCGTTTAGGCGACGTGAGCGGTTCGACGAAGGGTCTGGATCCGTTCTTTGATTTTGAGTTTCCCGAGATGGCGGGAACGGACGAGAAGCCACCCGCAGTGAGCTATGGTAGCCATATTTTCAATCATAGTAATCAAGTGTGCTTCGACATAGCGAAGAAGGTGCCGGCGCGGCGGTGTTATTTCTGCCACTCGGTCAAGGGGGCGGACGATCATGAATGTGGGGACGAGCATGGTGGCGGCGTGGCGGAGAGCACTGGTGGTTACCCTCACGATCAGGACGTGCACCTGGCGGCGGGGCTGACGTGCGCGGATTGTCATCGTAACGAGACCGACCACATGATCGTGCGGGGTTACGAAGGTGAGGGTTCGCCCGAGAGCGGTGGGTCCTTGCGTGCGTCGCTGAGCTGTCAGGGCTGCCACCTGGGCGAGGACGAGAGCGCGGGTCGATTCGGCGCGCCTCGGCCGGTGCATCGGGGTATTCCCTTTGTGCACTTTGAGAAGCTGGCGTGCACTACCTGTCATAGCGGTTCGGCGCCGCAGAAGACGCCTGGTCAGGTTAAGACGGCGCGTATTCACAACACTGGTGCTCACTATCCGGGTCATTATGAACACGAGAGTCCTGCGGTGTTTTCGCCTGTGTTTGCCGAGTACTGTGACGACAAGCTGACTGTCAGTCGGTTGATGTGGCCTGCCTACTGGGCTCGTCTGAAGGACGAGGCGTTGACGGCGATTCCGCCGGCAGTAGTAGCGGAGGCGGCGGGCGATGTGTTGGCGTCTGGGGAAGAAGGCGAGGGGGAGGGCGCAGGTGCTCTGTCGGACGAGCAGATTGTGGGGGCGTTGGAGGCGTTGGGGGATGACGCGGAGCTGGGCGTGGCGGTTTATGTGTCTGGTGGCAAGCTTTACCAGCTGAATGGGCAAGGCCAGCTAGAGAGTAGCAAGCATGAAGCGGCGGGGCCTTACACGTGGCCTTTGGCGCACAACGTTCGGCCGGCTCAGCAGTCGCTGGGGGCCAAGGGGTGTGGCGATTGTCATACGACCGACGCGGCGATATTTTTTGGGGAGATTCCTGTTGTGTCGGCGGTGGCGTCGGCTCAAGGAGAGACGTTGCCCATGACCGAGTTGGCAGAGGAGGATGCCCTTTATTGGTGGGCGTTCAATGCCAGCTTTGTATTTCGGCCTATGCTCAAGGTAGTCGGTTTTTCAACGGCGGGCTTGTTGCTGCTGATTTTGTTGGCGTACGGATTGGCGGGGCTGCGTCATGTCAGCCGTAGCGTTGCGGCAGGGGCCCGCGACTGAGGGGCTGTAACCCGAGACTCAAGTGCATTAACACAGGATTCAAGCATGTTTGGCAATATCGCATTAATTGGCATCGTGGTGGCGGCCCTGGTGGGCTTGCTGTGTCTGGCAGCGTTGGGTCGTGGGGTGTCGCAGGCAGGAGGCGTTTCGGGCAACCGTTGGGGGAGGCTATTGCGTTTTCTCATCTGTTTTGTCCTGGTGGCGACGGTGGTGATTCTGGGTGGTACGGGATTTTACGCGGCCATTGGTACGGGGCACGCGATGAGCGGTTGGCTGCTGATGCTGCATGCGACGATGGCACCGGTTTTTTGTATTGCTCTGGCCGCCTGGGTTCTGATCCGAGCACAAACGGCGCGTTTTGTGAGTGCTGACATTGCTGGTGACGGCCGGTGGGGCGCGGTGCGGAAGGGCTGCTTCTGGCTGATGGTGGCGCTGGGGGTGCCGGTTATTCTATCCATCGTTTTGAGTATGGTGCCGCTGTTTGGGACAGTAGGGCAGAGATTTCTCTATCACACGCACCAGTACACGACGTTGGCATTTCTCATGCTGGCCATGGTGTATGTGGGTCTGGGCCGTTGCGCGTTTTCTCGAGGAAGCGAGCAGGGGTAGGTTATCGGACCGTCTTTAGGGGTTGCCAAGGTTCAATCAGGCTCAGGTCGGTCTCGTTGGGTGGACGGGTATCATTATCGGACCTGTGGTGTAGGGCGGGGTAGCACAGGGTTTTTTGCGTGTTAAGCATTGGCAGGGTCGGCGTAATCTGGTTACAATGGCCGCACATCATTGTGGGGGGCGCTGAGTTTCGCAAGCCCGTTGAGACGACGGGCTCAGGCGGAGGCGTCGCCCGTGGCTGCATGAGACGATTCGTTGAATATGCAGGTTAACGTCCAATTCAGGAGGCACACGTTATGGACATGAAGAGTCTACCGAACTATCTGGCACTGGCCAAACCGAACCCGCTGGAAAACCGGGCCCCTTGGTACAAGAACACGGCGCCGTCCTATGCGGGCGTTTTTCTGTGGGTTGTCTTTTATATGACGATCGCCGAAGGCACGTTGCCGCAAGCGGGTTTGGGGCTCTCGTTGCTGGGGCTGGTGGTAGCGGCATTGCTCTGCCATTTTTTGTACTATCTTGTGCCGGGTATGCTGGGGATGAAGACGGGCTATCCGCTGTACGTGGTGGGTTCATCGACGTATGGGACGGCCGGGGGTTTTTTGATGCCTGGTTTGCTGATGGGGCTGCTGCAGTTTGGCTGGCTGGCGGTGAATATTGCGGTGGCGACTGATTTTATCCTTCAGGCGGTCGGGCAGGGCTCGGCGATAAACGCGGAGGGGGTATTTGAGCCGAGCGGTACGTTTACGGTTATCGCGATAGTCTGGGGCCTGATAGCGGCGTTGATTGGCGTTAAGGGGATTCAATACGTGGCGAAGGTTGCTACGTTTTTGCCGGTGGTTCCGCTGGTGATGCTTCTGATCGTGTTTTTGACCAACGTCGGTAGTGCCGGGTCATACGCGACGCCCGCCGAGGCGCAGCCGTTGCCTGGTTTTCTGACCATTATTGCCATCGTGGTAGGTTTTTTCGCGACGGCGGGTGCGGCAGGTGTTGATTTTGGTACGGGCAGCCGAAATTGCAAAGACGTGCAGTGGGGCGGGCTGATCGGTGTTGGTTTGGCAGTGCTGGTGGCCGGTGGGTTGCCGCTGATTGCGATTGCTGGTGCCCATGGCAAGACGCCTGAGCTGACGAGCTACAATTTTGCGGCGATAATCGGCGAGCAAAAGGGCTTGGCGAGTGTCATGTTCATTTTGTTTGCGGTAGCGAGTTTTGCCCCGGCGTGTTTTTCTTCTTTCATAGCGGCCAACAGTATTGGGACGATGTTTCCCAAGGCCAACAAGATGGCGATGGTTATGATCGGGGCCGTTATAGCGATCATTCTGGCGGCGACAGGCACAGCTCTCAAGCTGGTGAGCTTTTTCACAATCATTGGTGCTTCGTTCGGGCCGATTTGTGGCGCCATGGTGGCGGACTATCTGCTTAGCGGTCGCAAATGGGCGGGTCCGCGTCGGGGCATCAACTGGGCTGGCTATCTGAGCTGGGCGGTTGGTTTTGTGGTGGGGATCCTGCCGATCGTTGGAGGCGAGCGTTTCGGGTGGATCAACCCGGCACCGGTTATTGCGTTTGTAATCGGTTTTGTACTTTACGCTGTTTTGGCGAAGATGGGGCTTGAGCCGGCTGCGGTGCCGATGGCGACGGCTCCCATTGGTCCCGAAGCGGTTGAGGCCGAGAAATAGTCCGCCCGCAGGCGGTCGAGGCGCATGATAATCGGTGGTGGCTGCCTCTTACCAGGCGCAGTCACCACCGGTGTGTTTGTGAGAAGCGTCGTGGCTGTCTGGGGGTTGAGGCTATTGGGATGCTGAGCGGCTGGGCAGGATTGGCACTTGGCAGGGGGCTGCTAGCACGGTAAGCTAGCGACTTACGAACCCACCAGCAACAGGAGGCCACGATGAAGAGAGATGGCATGTCGAGAGTAAGCGTTCTGGCATTGAGTTTCGCTTTGGGCTGTTTGTGTCTGTTTGTGTCGCAAGTGAAGGCGGGCCAAGGACTTAACCAGCCTCCTGAGGGGTTCATCGCACTGTTTAACGGTCGTGATTTGAGCGGCTGGCAAGGTTTGGTGGCCAACCCGCCGGCGCGGGCGAAGATGTCGGCGGAGCAGCTTGGCGGCGCGCGGGAAAAAGCCAACCAGGACATGCGTCAGCACTGGTCGGTGCAGGACGGGGTGCTAATGTTCGACGGGCATGGCCACAGCCTCTGCACCGTCAAGGATTACGCCAATTTTGACATGTTCGTGGATTGGAAGATCGAGGCCGGCGGCGACAGTGGGATTTACCTTCGGGGCTCTCCTCAGGTGCAAATCTGGGATAACGCGGTGGGGTCGGGCGGACTTTATAACAACGCCAAGCATCCCAGTAAGCCTCTGGTCAAGGCCGACAACCCCGTGGGTCAGTGGAACACCTTCCGGATCATCATGATTGGGGAGCGTGTGACGGTGTATCTCAATGATGTGCTCGTTGTTGATGACGTGGTGATGGAAAACTACTGGCAGCGTGATCGTGCGATCTACCCGGCCGACAGTATCGAGCTGCAAAGTCATGGCTCTATCCTTGCGTTCCGGAACGTTTTTATTCGGGAATTGTCTGATGAGTTGGACCCGCGCGTTGAGGCGGCTCTGGAGATGGCGCAGGATTACCAGTTCGGTCAGTCGCGTTCGGTGCTGCAAAAGATTGAAACGGTTGTTGGGCAATCGGGTCAAGGGCATCCGGGGCTGCGTGGTGCTCTGCAAGAGCGATTCCTGGAACAACTGGCGTGTGCCGAGGTCAGTACGGACTACAAGCGTTTTGTGTGCCGTCAGTTGAGTCTGATCGGGGATGCAGGGGCGGTAGGTGGGCTGGCGGCCCTGCTGGGAGACCAAGAGCTGGCGGATATGGCGCGTTTTGGGCTTGAACGTATTCCTGTTGCTGAAGCGACGGCCGCTCTGCGTGATAAGCTTGTGCAGGTCAGCGGCAAGCAGAAGATAGGTATCGTCAACTCGCTGGGGGTTCGGCGTGACGGTGGTGCTGTTGAGTCGCTGGTGGCGTTTGTGGGAGGCGATGATGTGGAGCTGGCCAGTGCGGCCGGCCGTGCCCTGGGCAACATTGCCAATGAGCAGGCTTGCCAAGGGCTCATGAAGGCGCGGGCCGGTGCCTCTGGGCAAGTGAAAGCGGTCCTTACGGACGCGTGTCTGGCGTGTGCTGAGCGAATGCACCAGGAGGGCAAGAGTGATCGGGCCTTGGCCATCTTGAGAAAACTCTATAGTGTGGATGAGCCCGTTGTGATTCGTGTTGGGGCTCTGAGCTGTCTGGCCAAGATCCTCGAACCGGCCGAAGCGGGCCAGCTGATGGTTGAGGCACTGGTGGGCGACGAGCCGTCTTTACAGCGGGTGGCGATTGGCGTGATCCGCACGAGCTTGCCGGGAACCGAGCATACGCGGACATTCGCGGCGACGTTTGATAAGCTGCAACCTGATTTTCAGGCCCTGCTGCTCGATGCTTTGGCCGATCGGGACGACCGGGCTGCTCTGCCTCTGATTCTCAAGGCGGTGGATGCCACGGAGGAAGCGGTCTGTCTGGCTGCGTTGGCTGGTGTCGGTCGGCTTGGGGATGGTTCGGCTGTGAAGTTGCTTGTTGAGAAGGCAGCCCAGAGCGAAGACGGTCCGGTCGCTAAGGTTGCCCGGCATAGCCTGGACACCATGGCAGGTGCGGACGTG
>CAYNXW010000011.1:0-21527 GCA_964401265.1 uncultured Pirellulales bacterium
ACGAATGGCTGGAAGTTCAATTCTCGTTCAATGCCGACGGAACGCTGCAGGACGTACTCGACGAGTTGAGTGATGGCAGTCTGCGTATCGGCATCCATGTCCAAGCCTTCGATGCCGGGGGCAGTGAGTCGTTTATCAACAACCCCTACCCGGTCCCGGAACCCGGCTCGATCAGCCTGCTTGCACTGGGGGGCCTTGGCCTTTTGAGGACGAGGCGACGGCGTCGGGAGGCACTCAGGGCCACGCGCGGCCGCTAGGGGGTCTGTTTCAACCTGGCCGACAAAGACAGCTGCATCATCAGGCCTTGGCCCACGATGCCCTGTCTGCTGGCCTGTCAAGCGTTGCTAAAGGTCGCCCCGGGGCGTCGAAGTGACGGTCACATCTGCACCATCATGAAATCGCCTTGGGCCTCCATTGGCCGGAGGACCTGGCGGCCCACCTGCACCCGACCGATGCCGCTGCGAGCGGCCACCCCAAAGACATTGTCGCCGGCCGCCGCGCTGCCAAAGCGTACGCGACCTATGGAGCCGCTGTAGGCGGTGTTGGCGGGATTGAGCAGATTGCCATGTGCATCCGGGGCTACACTGGCGACCACAAAGCTGTCTGCCACCTGGCCGGTGACGTTCACCTGGCCGAGATGACCGTGGGGCAGCAAGGTATCGGCGGCGGAGCCCAACCCGCCCAAACGGCCGTCGCTGCCCAGATTGTAGCCGGCCAGCACCCGTGAATCAGTCATGTCGCCGCGGACCATAAGGTTGAGCATTTGGCCTTGGACGGCGATATCGGCACCCTCGACCTCGGCAAACATGACGCGGCCGACGTTGGCGGCGTTGAGTGCACCTGTGAAGGTTGCTCGGTTGGCACTGATGCGCCCGATATCGCCTTGCACCAGGAAGGCCCCATCTACCTGCGAACCCCGCAGCACCATGCTACGCACGTCCTCGGCAACCTCGAGCCTACCGCTGAAGTCGCCGGTCCCCACCATGAGGCGTGTGATGGTCTCGGCGGACAGTATTCCGTCGCCGTAGCCGTCCATCCGCAACGACCGCGTCGGGCCACCGATCACCACGTCGGAGCCGTCACCGACCATTCCCAAGGTCACGTTGGCCCCCCGGGACATCACTGAGGCGATCTCTACATCGGCACCGCCCGTGAGGCCGCCTATCGTAAACTGACCTGTCAACGCGGCCAACTGCACCGCGCTGCCCTGGACCCCCTCGCCGTCGACCACGACGTTACGCAGATTCACGTTGCGAACCGTGCCGCCGACGATTTGGCCGACGGTGCATCCTACGGGCGCGGACACAATGAGACTCGAACGGGAGGTGGTATTAACCAGCTGAATCAAGCCGATATCGGATCGACCGCCATCACTGTTCTCGGGCACCACGACGGCATACCCACCGCCGGTGACGCGAACCTTAATCTGGTTGCCGGTACTGTCCGCCACCGTCACCGACTGGCCTTGCTGCTGGGAAGAGGAAGCCCCAAAGACACTCTGGCCCGCCAGCGTCACGTAATGGAGGCTCTGGCCGGTGCCCGCGACATTGTCTGTTGTTACGGTCACGGTGGCGAGGCCTTCGAAGCGATTGGCCGGGGCAAAGGTCACCTCGACGGTCTGGCTGGCGCCCGGAGCAATGAAGATATCGTCGCCAGCATCGTCCGGATCGAGCGAGGTCAAGTCTGTCCCCACCAGCGACATACGAAATACGGACTTGTTGAGCGAGACTCCCTCGAGCACCAGCGTACTGCCGCCGGTATTGGTAATCGTAAAGGCTTCGGTGGCCTGGTCCTGCTGGACGACCAATGGTCCGCCGAACGACGTGGTAAAATCGATGTAGCCGTGGGATGTTGTCGTTTCGGTGTCGGTAATGCTGGCTGCGGCGGGCGTGGCTCCTTCACCGGCCAACTCCACCACGAGCGTTTGGCCATCCTCGGTCAGAATGGTCACTGTGCCGCCATAGGCCTCCAGGGCCGCAGGCGTGATCTGCACGGTTAAGGTCTGGCTCTGGTCGACGCCCAGTGTCACAGGTGTGCTAAAGGCAGGCTTCATGGTAAAGACGTCGTCCAGGTCCGTCAGGCTCCATCCGGTGAGCACGACAGGGCTGGTGCCGGCGTTGGTCAAAGTAATGCTCTCTTCGTTAGAGGCCTGCCCCTGACTGACGCTGCCAAAGTCCACCAACTGGTCATTGGCATCACCTTGGGTGTCGGTAATCGCCACGACCGGATCGATCGAGGTACCCCGGACTATCAGACTGGCCACCACAGGGGTTAGCCCGGCAGCTTCATCGGGATCTTGGCCCGTGTCGCTCAAAATCTGCAGCTCATTGACCCACACACCCACCACATCAGCCTGGAGCACCACTGTGAGCTCCCGCTCCTCGCCCGGGGCCAGCACAATGTCGCCAGTCGTGCCGGCCGCATTGCCCGGTATAACCGAATAAGGCGATTGCGGATCCGCGAACAGAAAGCTCTTCAGGGTCAACGGCGCACCGCCGATGTTGGCCAGCGTGACGGTTTCTTCCTCAAGCCCCCCGACATACAAGGTGCCAAACTCCAGCGTCCTGTCGTCGCTCGAACTGCCGGAGTCTTCGCGTACCTCCAGTATCGGAACCTCCGGCACAGCCAGCGCCGTAACCGTCACCTGAGTTGTCGGATTCTCCGGATCGTTGGTGGAAATAACAATCGAGCCCGTAAACTCTTCCGCCAGCAGAGGCTCTCCCGGTTCCAACGGCGACGGGTAGTACGAGACCGTCAACAGCACAAACTCGCCCGGCAGCAAGTCTGTCGGGTAATCCAGATCGGGAGTAATCACAATGTCCGGGTCCGCACTGGCCTCGAACACGTCACGGACCTCCAAGGTCGTCGTGCCCACATTCGTCAGCGTAATCGTACCCGTCCCCGGCGTATCGGCGCCCATGATGACGCTGCCCAGATCGATCACCCCGTCATCCTCGCCGTCGCCCTCGGTGACCTCGAGCATGGCCCCCGTCTCGCCGCTACCCGTCAACGCCACCACCATTACAGGGCTGTCATCGTCATCGCTGCGGACGTACAACGTATCCGTGAAGATGCCCACCTCCGGAGCCGTAAAGGTCACGTCCAGAGTCAACCACGCCTCGGGCGCCAGCACAATGTCATCAGCCACGCTGGCCGTGTTCGTCGTGGCCACCTCGGTCGTCAAGAGGGTGTCGTCGTCACTCCATTCCTGCACGAAGGCGCGCGCAATGTTGAAGTTGGCGCCGTTGTCAAACGCCCACGAGCCGATCGTTACGTCAGCCACCCCCTCGTTAGTCAGGACAATGGCCTCTGCGGGGGAGGTGGCCCCTATCACCAGCCCGTCAAAGTCAATAAACTCCGGATCCATCTCCAAATCGCGATCCGCGGCTACCTCCGCTACGAGCACAATCTCATGGAAATGGCCGTACGGGTGTGTCTCGTGGTCTGGATCGTTCGTGTGAAGCTGGAGGACGGCGCTGTACTGACCGGGCTCCAAGCCTGTCGGATCGAACCGAACTGCAAATCCCTCAGCTTCCCCTTCTTCCAGGGTGATGGGATAATCAAACGACTCACGCAGACTGAAGGGACTGCTCTCGAGCGTCCCGATGCCACCAATCAAGATATCGTAGATCAACAGGTCGCCCACGTCGGCCGCTTCATTCTCCACGTTGGTCACGGTAAAGCCGCGGTCCACACGCCCAGCCATCGTCGTGCCGAACTCGAGAACCATGTCATTGGGCTGCCCAGAAACCTCGGTAACGAGCATATCGGGCAGTTCATAGTCCGGTCTAAACTCTCGCAAGCCGTCAAAATAGAGTGAACTTTGGAACGACAATGCCACCACCGGAAAACCATCCGGCCGCACAACCATGTCGTAATACTCCGCAGCTCCCCAATCCTGATTATTCTGCAAGCTTTCGGTGTTAAGGACTCCCCAGGTCACATTGTCCGGCTCGAGACGCTCGACACGACTACCGATCGCCCCACCTCCGGTCCCGCGTGCCGTGTAAGCGACCGTAACCTTCTGCCCACCGCTGCTGGCAATCTGCACGTCAGTATAGGCATGCCCCGCCGTGAAAGGCACAAAGCCGGTATCCTCCCACTGCTCGGTCAACAAGGAGAGCGGGTCATGCTGCGACTCCCAACGCCACACCTCCACATCCAGTACCGTCGTGCCCACCGTCCAGTAAGGCATCGGATTGAACACAACAAAGGGATGCACGTCAAAGCGGTCCAGAACACCGGCGGTATCCTGGTCAGAGTTAACCATGTCGGTCGTGGCCCGCTGCATGGCCACCCAGAGTAGCCCCCTGGGCCCCACCGCCATATCCTCGACCTTAAAAATCTCCCCCATGGGCATGTCGTAGCCAATCCCCAAACCAGTAAAGTCCACCGTCCGATTCGTCGCTAACGGCGTGCCATACGTCTCCCACGCGGCCGTGTCCGTATCAAGCTGCCAGACACTACCCGTGTAATAGCCGTCGGCAAAATGTCGCGTGAAACTTTCCACGGGCCCAGTCGGATACATATTCGCGAGCGTAGGCGACTGCTCTGGGGTTGCATACACCCACACTTCGGGCGAGTTCAATGTCACCCCAACGGCAAACTCCCGCTGGCCCTGACTGCCCGTCGGCAGCAAATACGCCAGAGGATTCTCCGGCCGGGCCTGCTGCGAGGCCAGCACGAACACATTATCAAGCCACAAATCCCCGCCGCCGCCTTCCCCTGCGTCCAACTGAATACTGACCGTATGAGTCCCCGGCTCAATCATCGGTATTTCCAGAATCGTATACGAGTAAACGGGGGCCTCGTCAAAGCCGTTCCACCAGCCGTCATCCATGGCGACATCCAGGGGGCCCGTCTCGCCTTCCGCATCATAGGCCACCCCGTCCACCAAGACGCTCGCGGTCACATCACTGCCATCGGGCCCGTAATGGCGGAACCCAACCACCATCAAGCCCAACTCACCCTGCACCACATCCTCGATCAGATAACTGTAACTGCCCTCGTCATCGAGATGGACATGCAACGCGCCGTTGAAATCATAGGCCCCCTGCGGAATCGCGTCGGTCTCATCGGGATCGGGTCCGACGACTGAATTCGCAAACCCCCGCGCGACCTCCGCGAAATCAGAAAACCGCGAGTCCTCGCCCGTATTGCCGTTGGCGGGGACAAACTCCCAATCGGTGTAGCCGGGGTTGACCTGGAGGGACACATTATCCACAAACAGAACGGCGCCGTCCGTCCGATAACCATCATCACCAACCACCCCCGTGGCGGCAGCCTGCGACAGATACGCGTCGATGACGAGGGTGTAGGTACCTTCAGGCAGTTCATTGTACAACAACTCCGAGCCGTCCTCATGGCCGGCGGTATTCCAGATGTCCACCACGCCATAGGCACTCAAAGGCCGCCAAGCAGCCTCAGCCACGGGGCCCATCCCGTTGTAGTTGGTCTCTCCGGCCAGGCCCAGCACGGAGAACGAGCCCAACTCCAGCACGGTCTCGTCGGCGTCATTCTCGACGGTCACGGTCACGGTCGCCGGCTCGTGGCGTGCTATCTCGGAGCCCACCTGGAGCATATAGTCCATCCCCAGTTCGAGTCGGCCCGCCGTGGTGACCTCGAAGTCCTGCTCGAAGCGACCCTGGAGGTCCGCCGTGGCTGTCCCGTTGCCCAGCGTCACAACCAAAGCGCCGCTGCCGTCGGCACCGGCCGCATCAACCCAGACGCCATCTACTTCAGCCCCAAGATCCGGATCCGGGTTCACGTCAACGAACGTCCAGCCTTCTTCATCCGCTTCAAACTCGTATAGCTGTTCCTCGCCGTCAGGGGCTGTCCCCACAATCCGCTGATAGATCGAAATGTTGTCAAACTGAATCGTCGCCACAGTCAGATCATCTTCGTCCTCACCTGGCGGATCTTCCAGAGCCGAAACATCCACCTCTACCCAGAAGGCCACCGTGTGCTCACCCATCTCCAACTGCTCCAGTCCGAGCAATTGCGTGTCCAGACTGACCGTCGTCAAGTCGCTGTAGCCCTTTTCCTGGCCCGCCGCCACCGCGTCGATCAGAATCTTGTTATCCGTATCGCCGTCCACCACCAGATACAGAGACATATCCGCATGGGGCGTATTGATCGTGTCCATGGCGTACATCGCTTCCACCACGATGTGCCCGTTGTTGATCACCGCAAAGGGTTGATCCAGCACGCCCACCATGTTCGCTTCGGAAAAGTCCGGCGGCACCGCCTCCTCGCCCACATCATCGGTCGTGGGCACATCGAACGTCATCTCCACACCCGCCGTCGCCGGCGCAGGCCCATCTGCCGCCCACACGTTGGTCCACGTTACCCCCGCACCCTCGGTCGGCGGGTCTGCCCCAGCATCCGCGGCCACCACCGCCGTCGACACAAACCCCGTCGGATTCTCGACATCAGGATAGACCGCGGCCAGATCCGTCTCCTCCCACCAGTACCACGTCCCTCTCACGCGTGCCGCAGGCTCGCCCTGCTCCGGCGTGGGGTCATACTCCTCCGGTGCGTTGCCAGACAAGTTCCAGTCGTAGCCGGTGTAATCCCCATAATAGACCGCCTGCAGAATCCCCCCTTTATGAATGGTGCCGGGGCCCGCTTCCTCCCACGTATGGCCGTCCCACAAGCGCGTGTGAATCTTCTCCGATAAAGGTTCGCCGGCGGCATCGTAGCCCAGATATGTCAAGAAAACGGTCCCGTCCGGTCCCGCCTGCACCGAAATGCCGGCGTTCAACTCGGTCATACCGTCGGCCATCACATCGCCGGGGGCATTGGCCAAAGGACCGGCCGGCCCCTCGCCCAGCAGGCTCCAGCCCTCGCCAACCCACTCGTACACAAAAGGCTCGCCGTATGTGCCGCTGTCCTCATCGGTATCGATGTACGCCAGCAGCGGATTGCCCTCTACCTGGAACTCCGGCTCGGGCTCGCCGCGTAAATCGTACACCGATCCATACCCCTGCGGAGGGTCTATCAAAGACCACGCCCCCGTCAGTCGATCGTAGAGATAGACGTGCTCGCCGTCGGCATACATGACGTCTGGTTCCGTACCAACGTCACCGTCCCGATCAAGCACCCCCAACTGCACATCACCGCCCTCCTCCTCCAGCGCGGCCAACAACTCCCAAATCTCACCCTCCACCTCTGGCGTAAGATCCTCGGGCGCGTAAGTCAGCGGGGAACCAACCGGTTCCGACCAGCCGAACACATCATTGCCCAAAGAGCTCGCACCCCGACCGTATTGCACCCAATCCTCACCGGAGGTGTCCCATCGTTCCACAAAAAGTTCGCTCTTGGATTCTCCTGCGGTGCGCCACATGTACGCCAACGCCAACTCATCGTTAACACCGACCAACCCCGTCGGCATCCAACACATCATCTGCAACGGGGTCGCCCGACCGTAAGCATCGTAAATCTCCCCTAATGCCTCCGCCGCCTCCTCGCTCGCATCGCCCAGCAGAACCTCCGGCGGCCCCATGTTCAATATCTCAAACTCGCCCGCGTCATAATAGCTCGCGTACGCCCCCATGATCGGCGACTCGGTCACATCATCACCGTCACGGTTGGCCTCGTAGCGCTCGCCCGCTCCCGTATAGCCAAACCCCTGCCAGACAATGTAAGGCTGGCTCGCACTGTCGAGTTGAATCTCCGGACTGTAGTACCAGCCCACGTTCTCCGCGATACCCGCACCGGTCGCGCTGACGCCGGGCTGATACTCGGCCCAGGCCGTCGAACCGGGCTCAAGCACCTTGACATGGACACCCGCCTGGCCGTCCGTGTCGTACTCTTCCCAATTCGCCCAGTCCACCCAGGCCACTATCACATCGCCATTAGCCGCCACGGCAATGTCCGGCTGAATCGATACCCCCTCGTTATTGCTCACCCCGCCGAGCCCGTCATTGTCCGGATCGCTGGCCGAGCCTTCGCCCAGCTCCTCCCAGCTATCCCCATCCCAGCGTCTTACATAGATCTCGATGTTCCCCTCGAACTCCTCACTGACCCAAGCCACGATAGGCCGACCCGTCTCGTCCACCGCCAGGGCAGAACTGAACGAACTGGCATCATCCGCACTGACGCCGCTGTAGAGCTCCTCGCCAAACTGCCCCACCGCCTCATTGCTCAGCTCTCGCCACTGCAAATCCGTCGGCTCGGGCGGGCCGCTCACCAACGACTCGTAGGCGTAGCCGTACTGCTGCACCACGACCTCTCGCTGGCCCGTTGCCGGCTGCATGGCCGTATAGGACACAAACACCTCGCCCCGATCGTTCACCGCAATGCTCGGATCAGCCGCGTCCGTGGCAACACCCACCGGAATCCCGCCGAGCCCGACAAATTCCTGCCCGTCCCAGCGCACCACGGCGATGGGCCCCTCGGCGCCTTCGCCCGCGCCTGTCCCCAACCAGGTCAGATACACATCCCCGGTCGGACTCGATACCACCTCCAACTGGCTCCCCGTGCCTATCAGCCCCTGGTCGCCGCTGCCGGGCAACAAATCACCCCAGACCATTTCTTCGCCGGCATATTGGCGCGCATATATCTCCCCGGACATCTCCCATTCGTAGGGAATCGGCGTATCGATGTACTCGTTGAACGCCCCCTCGATCCAGAACACCAGCGGATCACCGTCGGGGCTGAGCGCCATCTGCGCCTCGCCGGACACATCGGCGCGGTCCCAGGTCACACCACCGCCCGAGGCACTGCGCCACCCCATCTCATCCCATAGCCCCGCCACGTCCAGCAACAGCCTTGACTCCAGGCTCTCCAAGTGCAAGCCCGAATGGCCTCTGGCTGAACCTTGCCGCGACTTACGCGCCTGTCGACGCGACCTCTTGACACGCCGCCTTTGCCTCTGTGACATGTCCGCTTCTCCTCAGAATGTCTGCTAGAACTTGTTGAATCGCGTGCAGTGCACCACTGCTTTGGACCTGTAAGTCAAGAAAATGCCATGCTCTACAAGCCACCAAAAGGCTCCCGATACGGAGCATCGAACAACCGAAACCTCATCAACTGAGATTCGCCAACGCCGCCAAGCGACGCCACGGTCGTCCGAAATGACACCCTACGATTTACATGTCCCTATGGGTAGGTCGTGCTTCGGTTTGCTCAGGGGAAGTACACTGCCGAGGCCGACAGCACGAAATCGGCCTGCCTCAACCTAACGCTCAACCCCATTAATAGCTTCAGTTTAGCGCAACATCACCCGCATCGTCAAGCAAAATATCGCTCCCGTCCCATACGACCAGTCCCCTTCTCTGGCCCGCCAAACGACCTGGCCCAGCCCACCTGACAACACGACCGCCTCCACAGCTTGCCCGCCTCCTAACTCCCGAACAACTCCCACCAGTCCACCAAAGACGCCGCGGCCATCACCTCCCTCCCCAAACGCCCCTTGCTTACACAAGTCTCTTGGTCAAAGGGTATTACACTCAATACCCGCACACCGCCCACCTCAGCTATCACCCGCGGGTTGGTCTCCTGAGCCAACGACGCACCCTCCGCCTGGTATCCGTTAATCACAACCCCCAGCACCTCCAACCCCCTCGCCCGAGACGCCTCCACCGTCAACAACGTGTGATTGATCGCCCCCAGCCGGCTCGCGGCCACCACCACCACCGGCAACGCCAACTCGACCATCAAGTCCAGCACCGCATAATCGCGACCCAAAGGCACCATCACCCCCCCAACCCCCTCCACGACCATCACCTCGCTCTGGCCCGCCAGATAATTGTACGCACGACACATCTCGGCCCGGTCGAGCTCCACCCCACTACGCTGGGCCGCCACCCAGGGTGCCAACGGTTCGTGATATCGCACCGGATTGATCACCTCCAAAGGCTCGGCCGACCCGCTGCAATGGCTCAGAAACTCCGCATCCTCGCTTACCAACCCCTCCCGACGCCTTTGACAACCGCTGGCCACCGGCTTGAAGACGCCCACCGAGTGCCCCGCCTGAACGAGGCACCGTGCGATCGCCCCAGCCACGACCGTCTTGCCCACCTCGGTGTCCGTACCCGTCACCAACACCCCACGACCACGCCTGAATCCCGACTCCGCCATAGCCTGCCTCCCGAATCAATCACCGCCGCCGACAGCACAAACTCCGACCCACAGCCGCCCTAAACCCTTGCCCCACCGACGTCTCCCCCCAAACTCTAGTATTCTCTACAAAAAACACTTGCCACGCGAGTTATTTTCCGCCAAGATGCCGGGTCTTGCGACGCAACGAGCCGCCGCCCCGTAAGAGTCACCCGGCCAACAAGAGCCGAGACCCGCCGACCCCCTGCCACGGCCTTGGCGCATTTTTTCTCCGACTACCGTGCTTGCTTAAGGATATAATTCGTTATGCTTGAAACCCTTCTAAACCCTCAAAGTATTGCCGTCATTGGCGCCTCCAGAACCCCCGGCAAGGTCGGCCACGAAATCGTTGCCAACCTCAAAGAC
Source organism: uncultured Pirellulales bacterium (assembly GCA_964401265.1). Taxonomy (GTDB): domain Bacteria; phylum Planctomycetota; class Phycisphaerae; order Sedimentisphaerales; family SM23-30; genus CAYNXW01. The sequence continues at coordinate 10,468 of CAYNXW010000011.1, forward strand.
GCCAACTTCCCAGGCAAGATCATTCCCATCAACCGCTCCGCCGACGAAGTCCTTGGATTGACCTGCTATCCGGACCTCAAGACAGCCGCCGAGAAGATCGAGCTGGCCATTATTGCCGTACCCACCAGGTTCGTCATGGCCGCCCTCGAAGACGCCGCCAAGGCCGGCGCAACGGCCGCCGTCGTCATCACCGCAGGGTTCAAAGAGGTGGGCCCAGAAGGGGCCCAGCTCGAAAAAGAAATCGCCCGCTTCTGCAAAGCACGCAATATCCGCCTGCTGGGGCCCAACTGCCTGGGCCTCATCAATACTAACCACAACATGAACGCCTCCTTCGCTAAGAAAATGCCTTCGTCCAGCCCCGTCTCAGTCATTTCACAATCCGGGGCCCTGGCCACCGCCATCCTCGACTGGGCCGCCGCACAGAAGCTCGGGCTCGCCAAACTCATCAGCATCGGCAACAAGGCCGACCTCGACGAAAATGACTTCATCGAAGCCCTCGCCCAAGACGACCACACCAAGGTCATCGTCGCCTATCTCGAAAGCATCAACAACGGCGACGAATTCATCAAGACCGCCGAAAACGCCGCCGCGAAAAAACCCATCGTCATCTTCAAGTCCGGCACCACCTCTGCCGGCAGCAAAGCAGCCTCCTCGCACACGGGAAGCCTGGCCGGCGCCGACATCGCCTACGGAGCCGCCTTCATTCGCGCCGGGGTGATTCGTGCCGACAGCTTCGAAGCTCTCTTCGACTATTCCACGGCCTTCGCCATGCAACCGCTGCCCCAGGGAAAACGCGTCGCCGTCATCACCAATGCCGGCGGACCGGGCATCATGGCTGCCGATGCCATCGAAAACTCCGACCTCGTCGTCACCAAGCTCGCTGAAGAAAACGCCCAAGCACTCAAGGCCAAACTGCCCGACGCCGCCAGCGTCAGCAACCCCATCGACGTCTTGGGGGACGCCCCCCCCGAACGCTACACCGACGCCATCAACGCCGCACAGGACGACCCCAACGTCGATGCCATTGTCGTCATCCTGACACCCCAGGCCATGACTGACGCCTTGGGCACCGCTCAGGCCATCGAAAAATACAATCAAGGCAAAAAGCCGCTACTGACCTCCTTCATGGGAGGCGTCGACGTGCAGGCCGGCCGCGACAAACTCACCGAAATCGGCGTCCCGGATTACCCCTCCCCAGAACGTGCTGTCGCCGCCCTCAAGGCCATGTGCGATTACGTCGCCTGGAAACAAAGACCCGCACGCATCGTGACCCGCTTCCCCGTCAACCGTAGACGCGCCGAACGCATCTTCTCACGCCACATCCGCACCGAAACCTATCAAGTCAACGAGGTCAAAGCCAAAGAAGTCCTCCGGGCATACAACTTCAACGTGCCCGCCGGCGCCATGGCCGTCAACGTCGACGAGGCCATTGACATCGCCGAACGTGTCGGATACCCCGTCGCCATGAAAATCGTCTCGCCCGACATCATCCACAAGTCCGATCTCGGCGGCGTCAAACTCAACCTGATTAACAGGTTCGCGCTCCGCGACGCCTACGACCTCATGATGCTCCGTATCAAACAGCGAGTACCCGACGCCCGACTCGACGGCGTCTACGTCGAAAAAATGTGCCATAAGGGACGTGAAATCATCATCGGCATGACACGTGACCCCCAATTTGGACCCATGCTCATGTTCGGCTTGGGGGGCATCTTCGTCGAAGTCATGAAGGACGTCACCTTCCACCTTGCCCCCGTCACTGCCGACGAAGCCGTACAAATGCTCGAAAAAACCCGTTCCTACACCTTGCTTAAGGGCGTCAGAGGCCAGGCCGCGGTCGACATCACTGGCATCGCCAACGGCATCCAACGCCTGAGCCAACTCGTCACCGACTTCCCCCAAGTTGTCGAAATGGATATTAACCCCTTTATCGTCGGCCCCGTAGGTTTCGAACCTGTTGCCGCTGATGCCCGTATTACGCTTTCCGCCAAAGGTGCCAAATCATGACTAAACCTGAAAAAGAACTCACCTACGATCCCCAATGGCAATCCAAGTATGCTAACCTTGTAATGTCGCCACCCCAGGCCGCCAGCCAGATCAAACCAGGCCAGCGAGTCTTCATTGGCACCGGCTGCGCCCAGCCTCAGGCACTCGTACAGGCCATGGCCGACCGCTCCGAAGAACTCGCCGACACACAGATTATTCACCTGCTGACCTTCGGCGACGCTCCATACGCCGAAAAAGACCTCGTCGAGCACTTCCGCGTCAACAGCTTCTTCATTGCCGAAAACGTCCGAGAAATCATCCAGCAAGGACTGGGCGACTACACACCCATCTTCCTCTCCGAAATACCCCGACTCTTCAGTTCCGGCCAACTTCCCCTTGACGTCGCCCTCATCCAGATGAGCCCCCCCGACCACCGTGGCATGTGCTCACTGGGAATCTCGGTCGATATCGTCAAAAGCGCCGCCCAGAATGCCGGCCTCGTCCTGGCGCAAATCAACCCCCGCATGCCACGCACACACGGCGACAGCTTCCTGCATGTCCAGGATGTCGACGCCCTCGTACCCGTCGAGCAGCCTCTCTACGAAGTCCGGCCCCCACAGCCCACCGAAATCACCCGGCGTATCGGCCAAAACATCGCCTCACTCGTGGAAGACGGCTCCACCATCGAAGTCGGCATCGGACGCATCCCCCAGGCCCTGCTCGAATTCCTCAAAGAGAAAAAAGACCTCGGTATCCACACCGAAATGTTCACCGACGCCATCATCGACATGATCGAATCCGGCGCCATCACCGGCCGACGAAAATCGCTCGACCGGGGAAAAATCGTCGCCAGCTTCTGCCTCGGCACCCAAAAACTCTACGACTATGTCGACAATAACGACGACTTCTCTTTCCATACCACCGAATACGTCAACGACCCCTTTATCATCAGCCAGCAGAATAAAATGGTCTCCGTCAACGTCGCCCTGGAGGTCGACCTCACCGGACAAATTTGCGCCGATTCCTTAGGCCAGAAGTTCTTCTCCGGAATCGGAGGCCAGGTGGACTTCAACCGTGGCGCCGCACGGTCTTCCGGCGGCAAACCCATCATCGCGCTGCCCTCCACCGCACGAAGCGGCGAAGTCTCACGCATCGTGACCCAACTGAGCCCGGGCGCCGGCGTCGTCACCACCCGCGGCGACGTCCACTACGTCGTCACCGAGTACGGCGTCGCTTACCTACACGGCAAGTCCGTTCAGGACCGCGCCCTCGCCCTCATCAGCATTGCTCACCCCAATTACCGTGAACAGCTGCTCAAAGAGGCCATCGAGGCCAAATACGTCCGCCCCGAATTGGCCGACGTCGAAGGACGAATTCATCTCGTCCCTCAGGACCTCACCACCTCCATGGTCCTCAACGAAGGCACCCAGGTCAACTTCCGACCCATCCACCCCACCGACGAACCGAAAGTCCGAGACCTCCTCTACACACTCTCCCAGCAAACCGTTTACTACCGATTTGCTGCCAACCTCAAACGCTTCCCACAGAAGCAAATACAGGACTTCGTCTACATCGACCACCGCCACGACGTCGCCATTGTCGCCACCGTCCCCGAAGCCTACGGTGAAAACATCATCGCCGTCGGACGCTATTACCTTAACGAAAACACCAACCGCGCCGAAGTCGCCTTCGTCGTCCATGACGATTGGCAAAACCGCGGCATCGGAACCTTCCTGCTCAAGTACCTCATCACCATCGCAAGACGCAACGGCATCGCCGGCTTCACCGCCGAGGTCCTCCGCGACAACAAACCCATGCAGGCCGTCTTCCACAAAAGCGGCTGCCGCGTCAGCAGCGCACTCAACGACGACGCCTACAGCTTCCACCTTGATTTCCCCTGACCGGACCGCCCACAACGGGCCTCATACGATTCCTCACTTGACGACAAACGGCCATCGTGTTACACATGGCCGTTTTCTTTACGACCAAACAGCAAGCGGGGGATGAGGTGCCCACAGGCCCATGCAATACTTCCGACGCGTCCTCAGGTACATCCGATTCGACTACCCCACCGTCGTCGCGGCCCTGATCTGCGCCATCTGCGGCGCGCTCCTCTTTTCTATGAGCCTCACCGCCTTGCTGCCCCTCATGAAGGTCATGATCGGCGAGGAAGGCCTGCACGGCTGGGCCTATCGAAGCGTCATCAAACAGCGCACCGGCCTGCGCTTTGCCAACGTGCCCCTGCCCGACGAAATCAGCCCCAGCAACGAAGACATCGAAGAACGTAGCCGTATTCCCCTCCGTGTCAGCGCCATAAAAGGCCAAAGCCCTGCCGACGAGTGCGGCCTCGTCGAAGGCGACGTGGTCACCGCCCTGACCTGGCCCGGCCAAAACAGACTGACGCCCCGCAACCGGCACCAACAGCTCGAAGTCCTCGCCAGCCTGCCACGCAACACCATCGTCAGCATCGACGTAACCCATCCCGACGCCACCACCGAGACCGTCCAACTCTCCCTGGGCCGTCGACCCGTTTGGGCCAACACCGCCGACTGGTTTCTGCAATCCATCCCCAGGCTCTCCGACGTCACCTCCGAAGCACAACGCATCGTCTTTATCCGAAGCTCCATCATCCTCGTCATTCTCGTCATCCTCATGACCACACTGCTACGCAGCCTGTGCCGCTTCCTCCAGGAATACCTCATCCGACGTGTCGCCTTTCGCAGCATCATGCGACTGCGAAACGACGCCTTCCACAACGCCATTCGCCTGCCCCTCATTCACTTCAGCACCCAGGGCGTCAGCGACACCATGAGCCGATTCATCCAGGACTCCGTCAAAATCAACGTCGGCATTGTCACCCTCCTGGGCAGAATGATCACCGAACCGCTCATCATGATCTTCCTGGCCTGCTCAGCCCTTGTCATCAACGCCAAACTCACCGCCATCGTTATCATGGGCGCTCCCGCCGCCGCGGTCGTTATTGGCAAACTCGGCCGCAAAATGCGTCGCGCCACCCGACGCACCCTGCAAAGCTGGTCCCTGCTGCTGGGAAGACTCCAGGAAAGCTTCTTCGGCATTCGCGTCGTCAAGGGCTACCACCAGGAAGAACAGGAAGCTGCCACCTTCGCCGCCATCAATACCCGCCTGCTAAAACAGCAGTACCGAATCGCCAAGATCAACGCCGCCAGCGGACCGCTCCTCGAAGCCCTAGGCGTCGCCGCCGCATGCGTCGGCATGATCTTCGCCGCCTACTGGCTCACCGACTCCAGAATGACCCCCAGTGAATTCTTCGTCCTGGTCGGCCTCCTGGCCGCCATGGCCGAATCCGGACGAAAGCTCGGCAAAGTCCTGCCACGCCTCCAAGAAGCCAACGCCGCCGCTGAACGCGTCTACTTCCTCATCGACACGCCCGCCGAAAACGACCCCGCCGACGCCACCCAACTCCAAAGACTCCAACAGTCGCTCACCTTCAAAAACATCACCTTCAGCTACCCCAACACCCTCGAACCCGCCCTGCGAAACGTCAACCTCGACGTCAACGCCGGCGAAACCATCGCCGTAGTAGGCCCTAACGGCTCCGGAAAAACCACCCTCGTCAGCCTCATCCCCCGCTTCTTCCTGCCCCAAAAGGGCCAAATACGCATCGACGGCCAAGACATCGCCAACGTCTCCCTCGCCAGCCTCCGCAAACAAATCGGCATCGTCACCCAGCAAACCGTCGTCTTCAACGACACCATCGCCGCCAACATCGCCTACAGCAACCCCGACGCCTCCTGTGAAGAAATTGTCGCTGCCGCCAAACAGGCCTACGCCCACGAATTCATCGAACAACTCGCCCAGGGCTACGACACCATCGTCGGAGAACAAGGCGCCACACTCTCGGGCGGCCAACTCCAACGACTCGCCATCGCCCGCGCCATCCTTCGCGACCCCGCCATCCTCATCTTCGACGAAGCCACCAGCCAGATCGACTCCGACAGCGAAGCCAAAATCCAACAAGCCGTCATCAACTTCGCCCAGGGACGCACCTGCTTCATCATCGCCCACCGACTCAGCACCATCACCCACGCCGATCGCATCGCCGTCTTCGACCAGGGCCAACTCGTCGCCTCCGGCAAACACCAGCAACTGCTCGATACCTGCGACATCTACCGACAACTCTACCAGGTCCAGTTCGCCTTCAACCCCGCCCAATAGGTACATCCATGCCACACGACAACAGCCCCACATGCCACCCCATCATTGACACCCTCCGCCGCCAGCTCCAGACCGACCTCTTCCTCGGAGGCCGCTGGCTACCCATGGGCCACATCGACCTGCACGCCCTCGTCCGCTCCGCCTCCCGCACCAACAGCCGCGCCAACACTACTCGCCCCGCAAAAACACCCAAAGCCCCTACATCTCCCCGCACCAGCCGACAAACAACAACAGCACCCGCCCCCAAGACCCCTTCACCCGCTCCAACACCACCCAAAACACCCCCGCCCCCTGCCAACCCCAAACAACTCGCCCAAAAACAACGACGACTCGACGACATCGCCCAAAAGGTCCGCGACTGCAACGCCTGCCCCCTCCACCAAACACGCACCAACGCCGTACCCGGAGAAGTCAACCCCGACGCCCGCATCGTCTTCGTCGGCGAAGCCCCCGGTGCCGATGAAGACGCCCAAGGCAGACCCTTCGTTGGCCGCGCCGGCAAACTCCTCACCAACATCATCGAAGCCATGGGCCTCCAACGCGCCGACGTCTTCATCTGCAATATCCTCAAGTGCCGACCACCAGAAAACCGCAACCCGCAAACCACCGAGATCGCCGCCTGCATCGACTACCTCCACCAACAGCTCGCCGTCATCGAGCCCGATATCATCATCGCCCTAGGCGCCTATGCCGCCCGCACCCTGCTCGACACCACCGAAGCTATCGGCCGCCTCCGCGGACGCGTCCACCAGTACTACCCCAACCCAACCGCCGCGCCCACCAGACTTGTCGCCACCTACCACCCCGCCTACCTCCTGCGAAACTACGCACCCGACACCCGACGACGCGTCTGGGAAGACATGAAACTCGTCCTACGCGAACTCAACATGCCCATCCCCCGAAAGAAACCTTCGTAAACCATTGCGACTTCGACATCCCGAGTCTTTAACCTGGAGTCCTTCGTCCAAGAAAGCAGGATGGATCACTCTGTTACCCATGCTGAAAAGACAAACGTCCCCCAGCGACACCTCAATTGTGCACGTTGACTCTTGAGCTTTGACCTTTACAAGGAGGCCCCCGTGCTGGTCCATACCATCGTACTAGGCGATTTCGAAACAAACTGCTACGTTCTCAAGCCCAACCCTGACGCCGACCGTTGCCTTCTCATCGACCCCGGCTTCGAGCCGCAAGGCCTGCTCGACTTCCTCCACGAGAACAACCTCACCGTTGAACGCATCCTGCTTACCCACGGCCACTGCGACCACATCGCCGGCATCCCCGCCCTCCGCCAGAAACTCGGCGACATCCCCATCGCCATCAGCCCTCACGACGCCGACATGCTCAACTCCGGCCGACACAATCTCGCCTGGCTCACCGGCCAACGACTCAACGTCGGCGAGCCCGACGACCTCCTCCAGCCAGACCAGACCATCGACTTCCAAAACATACAACTCCAGGTCCTGCCCACCCCAGGCCACACCCCCGGTGGCATCAGCTTCTACGAACCCAACGCCGCCGCCGTCTTCACCGGTGACGCCCTCTTTGCCGACGCCATTGGCCGACACGACTTCCCCGGCGGTGACCTCAACACCCTCCTGGCATCCATACGCCAACACCTGTTCACCCTCCCCGACGAGACCACCGTCTACCCCGGCCACGGCCCCGCCTCCACCATCGCCCGGGAGAAACAACACAATCCCTTCTTCACCTGACCTGCCGCCACCAGGTACGTCCAACCCAATTCAAGTGTAGCCCTTTGGGGCCAACTACCGATAACCCTACTATAGTACATGAGTCCACAAGCAGCTTCGCCAACCAAGGATGGCGCAATGAACCTCGAACAACACTACGACCACCAAACCGCCGCCACAATGCGCTGCGAACTCGAACGCTTCAGCCAGACCTGCCACTACGACGAAAGAACCCACAAAATCGTCTACAACAGCGATCGAGAGGCCATGGCGGCATACCTCGCCATACAACGAGACGAAATGGAACGCTATCGCTGGATAGAATCGGAAAAACAACACGCCGACATAGGCCAGAACGCCTTCAACGACTGGGTAAAACGCTATTCCGAGCAATTCTCCCGATACTGGCGAACTACCCACGCCTTCATCCCCGCCGCCAACGACGAACCGCCCTAGCCCTGAAAAACCGCCTTAAATGCCTCCAAACGCCGCTTCAACCGTGGCCTATCGGCGACTAAGGGCCTATTGCCCCGCCACACCGACTGCCCCGCACGCCACTGCCCACACGATACCGGCGCCACAGGGCCTACCTTACCCAGTCAGCAGCGCCTAACTTGCCTTGACACCACCACCCCTGCCCCACTAGAATCCTTCTATGCACCGTCCGTTTGCGCCAAACGCAAGACGGTTCCAGCATGCTGACAAGTAACAGGAATATAACGTGCCCAGTCTCCAAATATTACAGGGCCCCGATAAGGGACACACCTTCGAGGTCTCACATACACCAGCCATCATCGGCCGCAACAGCCCTGACCTGCCCCTAACCGACAACACCGTCTCCCGACGACACGCCCAACTGCTCAAACGCGACTCTCAATGGTCGATTGACGACATGAACTCCGCCAACGGCACCTACGTTAACGGCGTCAAAGTATCCTCACCACTCGAACTCAAACAGGGCGACCAGATCCGATGCGGCACCACACTCATCGTCTTCGACGGCGCGCCCGCCAGCAGCATCACCGGTGAACCCGCCGGCAGCCTACGCATCGACGCCGACGGCAACATCGTCGAGTCCTCCATCATGCAAACCGTCCCCTCCATGGAAGACTCCGTCATCCTCGCCGGCCCCGAAACCTCCTCCGCCATCGCCAACCTCCGACGACTCTACGAACTCTCCGCCGCCATCACCTCCATCTTCGACCAGCAACAGCTGCTCGAAAAAGTCATGGATATCATCTTCGCCGCCCTCCCCGCCGACCGAGGCTTCATCCTGCTCTACGACCACCCCGACGACTCCGAACTACACCCCAAGGTCGTCAGATACCGCTCCGATGAACACACTGGAGAAATCGCCGTCAGCCGCAGCATCGTCAACCACGTCCTCAAAAACAACGAAGGCGTCATCTCCAGCAACGCCATGCGAGACCCCCGATTCGCCAAAGGAAAAAGCGTCCACGACTACGGCATCCGCTCCGCACTCTGCGTGCCCATCAAGGCTCGCGAACTCACACTAGGCGTCCTCTACGTCGACACCACCGTCGCCACACATACCTACGCCGGCGAACAACTACGCCTGCTCACCGCCATCGGCCTGCACACCGGACTCGCCGTCGAAAACGCCCGTCTCTACCAGGCCGGTGTCAAAGCCGAAAGACTCGCCGCCGCCGGCGAAACCGTCGCCTACCTCTCCCACGGCATCAAAAACATCCTACAAAGCCTACAATCCGCCGGCGACACCGTACAACTGGGCCTCGACCGAGGCCGACTAGAAACCACAAAAAAAGGATGGGCCATCCTACAACGAAACCTCACCAGAATACAAAACCTCGTCCTCAACATGCTCGCCTTCAGCAAAGCGCGAAAACCAAACCTCGAAATGACACAGATCAATCAACTCGTCACCGAAACCATCGAAATGATGGCCGGACAAGCCGACGACAAACATGTCGCCCTCCTCGCCGACTTCGACGAAAACCTGCCCTCCATTCCCCTCGACCCCGACGGCATCCAGCAAATCCTGCTTAACCTCGTCCTTAATGCCCTTGATGCCGTCAAACCCGCGAATGGCATCATCACCATCAAAACCGCCTACAACACCGAAAATCACTCCGTCACCCTCGCCGTCAGCGATAACGGCCTCGGCATAGACCCCGCTCTCACTAGCCAGATCTTCAACGCCTTCATCTCCAGCAAAGGCCAAGGCGGCACCGGACTGGGCCTCGCCGTCGTCAAAAAAATCATCGACGAACACAACGGCCACATCGACGTCGCCAGCCGACCCGGCGAAGGAACCACCTTCAACATCCAACTGCCCACCACCACACCACACGTCCCTGACAGCGACAGTACCGCCGGCCCCGCTCTCTGACCAACCCGCCCCCCCCTTGCCCCTTGCGGCTCTCCTTAAACCCAACTCCCAGCCACAAAAAAAACGTCACCCCAAGCGATGCCTGCCTGAATAAAAAAAACTTGCCGGACACAACCATCGAGCCCGGCAAGTCTGCCTATGACTGTATCGGCCTGCCTCCATGGATCAAACAACGCTCACCGCGTGCTTATCCCGCGAACGCCTCTGCCTGAGCAGCCCCCGCCCGACATACAGCCCGCTCTAAAAAAAACAAGAGTCCTCTGCCTCCTACGCCACCTCCTGACTAGACGCCCCACCCAATGCCACACCGGCATACTCCTCCAAACCCATACACCACGAACGCCAGCGACAATCCAGCCGCCCACAGCCAAGGCCCTGGCCAAAGCACATCGCCTCCCCCTCCGCACGCTGCACCGACCAGATAAACTCCACCTCCGGCATCATCCCCGTCGCCACCGCCATCTTCAACGCCCGATATTTCACCACATCCGCTGGTATCATGGCCAACCCCACTACTCGCCAAACGCCGACAACTAAAAAAAACGCCTGACCTCCTCATCCCCCCCTGCCTTGCCCACCCCCAAACAGCCACTCAACGCAGGCTATACACAAAACCACTCCCCACCTACAGGCCAGCGTCCGATAACACCAACCTACTACTATAAATCTACACCACTTTTCCCAAAAGTCACGTCGACTCACCCATTTTTTTTGAAGAATTGGCCCCGCCGCTGCCCCCCGCCTCCTAACTCACAGCCCCCACCAGCCCTGCCAACCACCACCAACCCCCTGGCGATACTGAAAAACCCCCTCAC